>NZ_JAESIH010000072.1 GCF_016756745.1 Aminivibrio sp. | reverse complement strand
TCTTCGGGCTTCGCCCTCAGAATGACAAGAAGTACCAGATCCTTCGGCCAAGATGCCGGCCTCAGGATGACAAACAAAAGCCTGTCGACCTGAGGCCTTGTTTTTTGTCATCCTGAGCGAAGCGATCGCGAAGCATCCCGAGCACAGCGAGGGAAGGATCTCGGGGTTGGTCTTGCCCCTCAAGACCGAGATTCTTCGGGCTTCGCCCTCAGAATGACAAGAAGTACCAGATCCTTCGGCCAAGATGCCGGCCTCAGGATGACACCCTTTCTGTCGTCCTGAGCGAAGCGATCGCGAAGCACCCCGAGCACAGCGAGGGAAGGATCTCGGGGTTGGTCTTGCCCCTCAAGACCGAGATTCTTCGGGCTTCGCCCTCAGAATGACAAGAAGTACCAGATCCTTCGGCCAAGATGCCGGCCTCAGGATGACAAACAAAAGGGGATTGAAATTTTTTCCCCCCCCGGTAAGTCGGACAGCAGCAGCCGGTGGTAATATTCGGATAAAAAGGGCTGAAAAACCCAATTGCGGGAGCTTCATCGAAAACGACCCCTGAAACGAGGGCCTTTGTAATGACATTATCCCTGTCTCGTAACACGAGGGTCTCCTAAATCCGCAGGTTTTTCAGGCAGAGGGAATGTCGCCGGGCATAAGGTGAATTCGCCCTCCCCAGGGGCGAAGAGATTATCCCCTGGGGGAGGGCGCCTGAGGTGAGAGAAACCGACACGGATGTCGGTTTCACAAGCAGGCAACCGGCGAACGCAGGGAGCCGTGGGACTCGCTTGGGCAGTTGTCAAGGATGACAATCTGCACCCCCCGCCCAAGCGAGTTCCGGTGACACTCCCCGCTGAGGTGCGGATTTAGGGGGTCTTTGTACAGAGTGAAAACGCGTTTCTTCTGTGGTACACTTATTAAAATCTGCGTTCAGCCGAAATTAAGGATTCGGACAATGTATCCCATGCAAAATAGCATTCGACATCGAAAGGAACGAAAGGAAGGTGTTCACAATGTACAATCTCAGGAAGAGTATCGACGCCTTTGCCCTTAAACAGCTCGCGGCTTTTCTCGAATCGGATCCGGAAAAAAATATTCCCCGTGTTCTTCGTTGGCTTAAGCGTTTTGACCCACACTCGCCCTATACTCCTATGTACGAAAAGCTCGAAGAATATTTCGCAGATCCTGCCAATAATTGGAATACCTTAATGAAAAGCATTTATACCAACATCGACACGGATGTCCTGAAAAAACTCTTCGAGAACTTCGTCCTTAATTCAGGAATTCTTGGAAGACGACTACGGAACGAAGTATCTAAAAAAGAAGACTGCAATATTCCCTGGGCGATCCTCATGGACCCAACGTCCGCATGCAATCTCCACTGTCTCGGATGCTGGGCCGCACAATACGGCGACCGCCTCTCCCTCGACCTTGAGACTCTTGACAGCATCGTCAGACAAGGAAAGGAACTGGGAACCTACGTGTATCTCTTTTCCGGTGGAGAACCTCTTCTCAGGAAAGAGGATATTCTGGAGCTGTGCGCACGTCATGATGACTGCGTTTTTTCCGCTTTCACAAACGGGACGCTTATCGACAGCAAGTTTGCGGATGATATGCTCCGGGTGAAAAACTTCGTTCCGGCGATAAGTGTGGAGGGTTTTGAAGAAGAAACGGACATGCGACGGGGAGAAGGAACATATCAAGCAGTTCTTCAGGCAATGAGCATATTAAAGGAAAAAAGACTTCCCTTCGGTTTTTCGGCATGTTACCACAGAAAGAATACATCCGTGATCGGCAGCGAAACCTTTTTTGACGATATGATCGAGAGGGGTTGCCTTTTCGGCTGGCTCTTTACCTACATGCCGGTGGGGAAAGATGCCATTCCCGATCTTATGGTCACGGCGGAACAGCGGGAATTTATGTACTGGAAAATCCGGGAATACAGACGCACAAAACCCATTTTCACGCTTGACTTTTGGAACGACGGAGAATATGTGGAGGGATGCATCGCGGGCGGACGGCGCTATCTACATATCAACGCCGCTGGAGATGTGGAACCTTGTGCTTTTATTCATTATGCCAGCTCGAACATAAAAGAGACGACCCTTCTGGAGGCTCTCAAATCCCCCATTTTCCAAGAGTATAGGCGAAATCAGCCTTTTAATTCCAACCATCTTCGACCTTGTCCCCTTTTGGACAATCCGGACCGTCTCGCCTCAATGGTCCATAAAACGCACGTGGTTTCCACTGAACTCGTCTCTCCTGAAGACGTGGACGATCTGACCGCCAAATGTGTTTCCACAGCGCAGGCATGGGCTCCTGTAGCTCAAAAACTCATGGACGGGACGGCGGAACGGGAAAACAACAGGGATTAGAAGTACACCTACACCCTGGGAGGAAATTTTCATGCAGTGGATAAAAACTGAGGTATACATTCCCGAAGAATTTCTTCCCATCCTCAGAGACCTCAACGCTTAACAATGTGTCAAGAAACAGGGAAAATGTCACCCTCAAAGGCTCGAAAGAAGGACAGGGGAAAATGTCACCCCCAGCCCTTCTTTCTTTATTGAAACACGAACACAGCAAATACTTCCGGTAAAATCCTCATCGAAAACTTCCAGCGGATCCGGACAGGTCTCTCATGGTTTCTGTGTTTCAAAGGACCGTGCCATGGATGGTCTTTCGACGGTCTCCGCGTCTTCCTTTCGCTTTGCTCTTTGCTTTCAGCCTTTTTCCTTTCCCTCTTCCCGTTCTGTCCCGTTTCAGGGGTAACATTATCACTGTCTCGCAACATATTGAGCTCAATCTGCAGTTTTTTCAGGCAGATGGAGTGTCGCCGGGCATAAGGTGAAGGCGCCCTCCCCAGGGGCTAAGAGATCCCGTTCCGCGCATCTTTGCGGAGATATCCCCTAGGGAGGGCGCCTGAGGGGACGACAATCTGCATCGGCGGCCCAAGCGAACACCGGTGACGCTCCCGCTGGGGTGCGGATTTAGGTTGAGCCTTTCCCATTGACAAGTTTGCTGAGTTATGAATATAATCAGACCGCACCTATTTGGTTACCATGGTATACCAGAAACTTACCCGGGAGATTTTCTTTTCCCGAATGGATTTTTCCACGACAGGAGAGTGAGCATTATGACCTACAGAATGCGTCCGCCGCGGGATGTGGTTTCAGGGAATGGAAGCCTGGAGCAGATAGGGGAGATCGTTTCTTCCTACGCCCCCACATCCGTTGCCTTCCTTGTGGACGGAAACGTGCGGAAAAACGGCGGAGCCGACAGAACACTGGAGCTGCTGGCTGTTCCCGGTTCCGAGCTCCACATTGTCAGCGACATTCCCGTGGAGCCGGAGACAGGCCAGGTGAAGGAGCTTTTCGGAAAACTGAAGGGTCTCGGAGTGGATCTGGTAGTGGCTATGGGGGGCGGAAGCGTCCTCGACAGCGCGAAAATGGTCTCCGTGCTCCTCCGGAACCCCGGCTACCAGGACAACCTGCTGGACGCTCAGCTCATCAGGGAAAGGGGTGTTCCCCTGATCGCGATACCCACTTCCGCAGGAACGGGCTCAGAGGCGACCCCGAACTCCATCGTGATGGTCCCTGAACAGAAGCTGAAAGTGGGGGTTGTCCATCCCTTTTTCGTTCCCGACTGCGTCTTCCTCGATCCCGCCGCCACCCTGACCCTCCCCCCGAACGTCACCGCTGCAACAGGGTTGGACGCCTTCTGCCACGCCATAGAGTGCTTCATCTCGAAGAAACGGAATCCCTTCTCGGACCTGTACGCCCTCGAGGCCATAAGACTGATCAGCCGCAGCCTGATGAAGGCCTACAAAGACGGCTTGGATCTTCAGGCACGGGAAGACTTGCTTCTCGCCGCCTTCTACGGGGGCATGTGCATCGCATCCTCCAGCACCGTGGCCGTTCATGCCCTCTCCTATCCCTTGGGCGGGCGGTACCGCATACCCCACGGCATATCCAACGCCATTCTTCTTCCCTGGGTCATGGAATTCAACCGGCATGCCGTGACAGACAGGTTCGCCGAAGTCGCCGCCGCCATGGGCATTCCTCCGGGAGCCGATGATGAGGAGACGTCGAAAAAAACCGTGGAGGGCATCTTTTCACTAGTGCGTTCCCTGGGCATCCCGTCCGACCTCCGGGAATGGGGGGTCCGGAAGGAAGACCTTGACGAGATCGTCGCCGCGGCGATGAAGGTCACCCGGCTGCTCGACAACAACCCGAAGTCCGTCACGCCGGAGGACGCCCGGAACATTTACCTGAAACTGCTGCCGTAGAGGACCTTGCGGCCCCTGCGTAAGACCACATTGAACGGAGAGAAGTCCATGATCGATATTCACGGAGTCATACCGGCACTTGTAACTCCCATGAACCCGGACGAAAGCGTCAATGAAAAAGAGCTCCGGAGTCAGATTCGCCGCCAGATTGCCGCAGGAGTACACGGCCTCTTCGTCTTCGGGACGAACGGAGAGTTTTACGTCTTGAGCGAGGCTGAAAAGCTCCGGGTGCTTGAAATTACCGTAGAAGAGAACAACGGGCGCCTTCCCGTCTATGCGGGAACGGGCTGCCCGGGAACGGCGGATACGGTACGTCTCTCCAGGGAGTGCGAAAAGATCGGCGCCGATGCCCTCTCGATCATCACTCCCTTTTTCGCCGCCCTCTCCCAGAAGGAACTCATTACCCACTACGAGACCATCGCCGGTTCGGTCTCCATCCCTGTGATCCTCTATAACATTCCTGCGCGCACCAACGTTTCAATGACGCCGGACACGGTGGAAAGGCTTTCGAAGATCCCCGGCATCGCCGGAGTGAAGGATTCCAGCGGTAATTTCGACACCATCCTCCAGTTTCTCGAAAGAACGGCGGGCAACGATTTCGCCGTTCTTTCGGGGAACGACTCGCTGCTCCTCTGGACGCTCCAGGCCGGCGGTAGGGGTGGCGTCTGTGGCATCGCCAATCTCTTCCCCCGGACACTGGTGTCGGTATACGAGCTCTGGGAAAAAGGCGACTTCGCAGGGGCCAAAAAAGCCCAGGACTCCATCAGGGCCATACGGAACTGTTTACGGCTCGGCAACCCCAACTCCATCGTCAAAATGGCGGCCAATCTCCTCGGCTATCCTGTGGGGCCGTGCCGGAAGCCCTTCTGGAGCGAGGATCCCAAGGTGACGGAAGAAATCGGCAGGGTGCTGAAAGAGCACTACGCGGGCGCGGAATGAGATAAGGGAGGTGAAAAAACCGGACGGCAGAAAACAGGCGCTCTTTCCGGCGGACGAAGGTACCCCGGGAAAACGGGGGCACAGGGATCCGGGAGAGAAACAGAAAAACTCCCGGAAGACCCGCACGAAGATTTGCCCGGCGGACACACCTTCGGTTCGCAGGCTTTCGGGGCAGTGAAAACTTGCGAACAGGAAAAACACACCATAACAGGAGGGAAACAGGTATGAAAATCTCGAGAAAAGTGATTGCGTTTCTTATGGTTCCTGCACTTCTGCTTGCCTTCACCGACGGAACCGCACTCGCCGCGCTTGACCAGCCGGTGAAACTGACCTTTGCCACCCAGAGCGTGGGGTCGGCCATGTACATGTACGCTTCTGCCATCGTCAACGTCTGGATTCCCGCTCTTCCCGCCGGTTCCCAGATCGACGTGACCACCACCTCTCCCGGCGGCGTGGGCGCCCCGGTCATTCTTGAAAAGGGTGCCTGCGACATCGTTCTCGGCAACTCCGCTCCCGCCAAGTGGGCCTACGAGAGAGGAATTCTCGGCAGCAAACCCACTAAGAGCGTTCGGTCTATGGCCGGCGGACTGGGCAAGGATTTCGTCAACGTCATGTTCACCAAGGAATTCGTGGACAGGACGGGCATCTCCACCGTGGAAGAGGTCGTCGCCAAAAAGCATCCCGTGCGCATCGCCATTAAGGCCAACGGGTCCTTCGGCGAACTGGCGTGCAACAAGGTGCTCGAGGTTCTCGGCGTCGATTACGACACTATCAGATCCTGGGGCGGAAGCGTGACCCAGACGGGGAGCGCGGCCATCGTCAGCCTTCTCAAGGACGGCAAGGCGGACATGACCATCGACCACGTGGGGGCCGGACAGTCCGCAACCACGGAACTCTGCCTGACCACCGACATGTTCTTTCCCGAGCTTTCCGCCGAAACCCGGGCGAAGATGAACGACCAGGGCTTCGATAACATCACCATCCCAGCCAACACCTGGAACGGCCAGACGAAGGAAATCCAGTCCGTGGGATCCCCCCAGGTCGTGCTCGTCTCGGCTTCCGTTCCCGATGACGTGGTCTATGTTCTCACAAAGGCCCTCTGCGAAGGCAAGGACAAGCTCGTCGAGGCCAACGCCACACTGGCTTCCTTTGATCCCGCCACGGCCCACGACATACTGAAAACAGGCGCTCCGCTCCACCCCGGCGCAGAGAAGTACTACCGCGAAAAGAACTACATGAAGTAACATAGATCCCTTTTACGGAGGAGCCGCCAGCGGAATTCCGGCTGCGGCTCCTTCTTTTCCGGGGCGGCGATACCTGCCCGAGAGAGAAACAGAAAGAGCGGAACGCACGACAGGAGGATACAGAAAATGTCAGAGTACACTCCGGCAAAAATGACGGCGAGACAGATGATCATCATAGCGGTCAGCTTCATCTGGATAGCATTCCAGTTCTATCTTGCCATCTTCACCCCTCTTCACCCCATGCTTCAAAGCCCGGTACACCTGCTCCTTGCCCTTCTCGTGGTCTTCCTTTACAGGGAAGCGGAACAGGGAGACCGCCTCGGAAAGATAGGGGATCTGGCCTTTTTTGCCGGAATCGCCTTCCTCTTCTACTACTTCATTTGGGAATCTCCCCGGCTGACGACTAGGGTTGCCTTCATCTCGGACGTACTGCCCATCGATGTCGTCGCCATGGCCGTCTGCGTTGTCGTCCTCATGGAGGCTGTCCGGCGGACCATGGGAAAGATTCTCTTCTTCTTCATCCTTTTCTTTATTTTTTACGCATGGTTCGGCCACCACTTCCCGTCCATCCTCCGATACCGGGGAACGAACCTCGAGACCTTTACTGAACTCATGACCATGGGGCCTGACGGGATTCTCGGAACGCCTCTATACACTTCCGCCAACAGCCTGTTCTACTTCATTGTCTTCGGAGTCTTCTTCTCCGCCTGCGGCGGCGGCCAGCTTCTCATCGATATCGGGCTGAAGTTCTCCAACAAGAGTTCGGGCGGTCCCGCCAAGGCGGCCATCATTTCCTCGAGCCTCATGGGGATGATAAGCGGCAGCGCCGTGGCCAACGTCTCTACCACCGGCGTCATGACCATACCGATGATGAAGAAGGTCGGCTACACCCCGGAGCAGGCCGGGGCCATCGAGGCTGTGGCATCCACGGGCGGACAGATCATGCCGCCCATCATGGGCATCGGGGCCTTCATCATGGCCGAAATGCTGGGCGTCCCCTACAAGACGGTCGCCTTTTCGGCCATCATCCCGGCCGTCGCCTACTACCTGTCCATCTTCCTGTTCGTCACCTTCATAGCCCAGAAACAGCGGGTTGCCAAAGCCTCCGCCGAGATCACCATCGAGGTGGACGTCATAGTTCCCCGGCTGTACATGCTTCTCCCGGCCGTCATCCTCGTCTATTACATGGTGTCCGGGGCATCGCTGATGCGCAGCGGCATGATGGGCATCTACGCCGCCATCGGGGTCAATTTCGTCAACCGATTCGTCCTGGGAGGCAAATACTATGTCAGCATGAAACGCCTCTTCGAGGCGGCCCTCCAGGGAGCCCGCCAGGCCGCCGACATCGCCATCCCAACGGCCGCCTGCGGCATCATCATCGGCATCGTCATCCAGTCGGGTCTTGCAACGAAACTGTCCACCATCATCGCCGGAGTGGGAGTAAGTAATCTGGTCATCGCCCTCCTGATCACCATGGGTGGGTGCATGCTTCTCGGCATGGCCCTGCCCACGGTTGCGGCCTATCTGGTGGCGAACATCCTCTTCGTCCCAACCCTCGCCGCTCTCAAGGTGCCTGCCCTCCCGGCGAACATGTTCGTCTTCTACTTCGGGATCATGGCTCAGATCACACCGCCGGTCTGCCTCGCCTCCTTCACCGCGGCGGGAATCGCCGGGGGCAACGCATGGAAGACAGGGTGGCTCGGGGCCCGGTACGCCCTCGTGGCGTTCCTGATCCCCTTCATCTTTGTCTACGAGCCGGCGATCCTGCTCATGGGATCCGGCCTGGAGATCGTGAAGTCGACGGCGGTGCTCTTCGCGGGAACCCTGCTTCTCGCCGCCGGCATGGCAGGATACATTTTCGCGCCACTGAGAACCATTGAGCGGGCCGTTCTTATCTCCGCCGCCATTCTGATGATCCTGCCGGAGAGAATGACCGACATAATCGGCATGTCCATGGGCGCCGCCGTGATTCTCCTGTGCACCCTCAGAAGCCGGAAAACGCTCACGGAGGAGAAACTGTGAATACAAGGGACAACGGTACATTCGACGCAATCATCGCAGGCTCCGGCATCGCCGGCCTGATCGCCGCCTGCTCTCTCACAGAGCGGGGCGCGGGCAGAATCGCCGTTCTTTCCCCGGGCTACGGGGGCGCCCCCTATATCGCCGCCTTCAACGCCGTCCTGCCGGACAACCCTTCCGGAGACAGCCCTGAGATGTACTGTTCGGACATGCTGGCGGCAGGCTACGGCATTGGCAACAGGGAACTCGTGGAGGCTCTGGGAGCTCTGACGGGAGAATGCGTGACTCTCCTGGAGCGCTGGGGGGTATCCTTCGCCAGGCTGGAGGACGGCCGATACCTGCTGCGCAGGGCTTCTGGATCAAGCTGCCCCAGGTCTCTCTGCCGTACCGATACGCTCATCGGCAGCCACATCGTGAACGTGCTGCGCAGTGGACTGGGAAAGAAAGGCGTCCTGTTTTTCGACAACACATCATGCGTTCACCTGCTGGTCAGCGGCGGCCGCATCACCGGAACGGCCTGCCTGACACCCGGAGAGCCTCTGAAAGCGCTTCGGGCTCCTGTCGTCCTAGCGGCTTGGGGCGGTGTGGGCAACCTATACTGCAAATCCACCTATCCCGCCGATATCGATGGGCGAACCCTCGCCATGGGCTTCGAGGCCGGGGCGTCTCTCATCGACCTGGAATTCGTCGAATTCGAACCCATGGTCTGCTACGGCCCTCCCGATGCCGTAGGCGAACCTTGCCCCACCGCCATGCTCGGCGAAGGAGCATACCTTCTCAACAGCAGGGGTGAGCGATTCCTGCTGAAAGTCCGCCCCCAGGGCGAGGCGGGGGCGCCGAAAAGCCTCATCAACAACGCCATACGGGAAGAGCTGAAGGCCGGAAACGGCAGCCCCCTCGGCGGTGTCTACGCGGACCTGCGCCACCTCGACCAGAAGGTGCTCGAGGCCTATCCGTGGTTCTACGAACGGCTGAAAAACGCCGGACTCGACGTGAAACACCATCTCCTGGAGGTGGGTCCCATGGCCCACAGCCATTCGGGAGGGCTGGAAATCGACTCCCGGTGTAGAACGAACATCCCCGGCCTCTTCGCCGCAGGGGAAGCGGCCGGAGGCATACACGGCGCCTGCCGCATGGCGGGCAACGCCGCCACCCAGGCAGCGGTCTCCGGGCTGATGGCGGCAGCCTCCATGTCGGAGTTTCCCGCGGAGGACCTTCCCGGACTACCGGAAATCCCCCGGTTCTCCGAAAACAGGGCCGTTCGGGCGGCTCTCCTTCCCAGGGTCAGGGGAACTGTGTCGAAATACGTGGAGCGGGAGCGGGATGCCATAGGCCTTCAAACGGCTCTGGGGGCCCTCATGGACCTCATGGCTCAGGCGAAGCAGGACACCTTCACTGAGCAGTGCGCCCTTTCGGGCCTGCTGCTCGCAAAGGCCGCCCTGGCCAGGGAAGAGACCCGCGGCACTCACAACAGAACGGATTTTCCGGAACAAAGGGAGGAGTTCACCTGCTCCATCCGTCTGAAGAACGCGGGCGGAGAAGTCCTCTTAGAACATATCCGGAGATAGACTGAAGAGGTGGATCCCCTAAATCCGCAGTTTTTCAGGCAGAGGGAATGTCGCCGGGCATAAGGTGAATTCGCCCTCCCCAGGGGCGAAGAGATTATCCCCTGGGGAAGGGCGCCTGAGGTGAGAGAAACCGACACGGATGTCGGTTTCACAGGCAGGCAACCGGCGAACGCAGGGAGCCGCGGGACTCGCATGGGCAGTTGTCAAGGACGACAATCTGCACCCCCCGCCCAAGAGTTCCCCGGTGAAGCTCACCGCTGGGGTGCGGATTTAGGGATCCGCCATCTGGAATCCAGGAAGCCGGGCCTATAATTTTTCGCGGGGTTATGGCATCATAAAAAGAGGTCGCCGGAAAAACATCACGAAGGAAATTGCAGAACGGGGCAGGGATCATGATGACTGACAGAAGACGAGCGCTGGCAAAGGAACTCGTCGACCATCTGAATTCGGGGAAGATACAAGTGAACGCGGAGGAAAAACTTCCTTCCGAGCGGGACATGGCCGCTGCCCTTGGCGTCACGCGGCCCCTGCTGCGGCAGGCCATCGCCGTGCTTGAAGCCTTCGGGTTGCTTGAAATACGGGACAGGCAGGGAATCTTCATGCCCCGGCACGATCTGCCGGAGCTCATTTTTTCGGGTCACTGGCCGCCTTCGATGATGCTGGAAATCTTTCAGGTCCGCATGATGATCGAACCGGAAGCCGCGAGAATCGTGGCGGAAAAACGCACTCCGGAGGATCTGCGGAAGATCGGGGAGTCCGTCGCCCAGATGGATGCCATCATCGAGTCCGGCAGAAACGACATGGAATCGCTTCTCTCAAAGTGGAACAGGATCTTCCATGCCCAGATCATGGCGGCGACCGGGAACCAGTTTCTCTGCCGCATCTACGAAACGGTCTCCCAGGCATACGAGAAGGCGAGCACATCCCTCATCTTCAGGCGGGAGGAACTCCGCTTCGACGAGATATTCAGCGAACACCGGCGTATCCTGGACGCCATAAGGGAGCAGGACGGCGACAGGGCTGCCGAGCATGTGCTCCACCACATTCAGGCCTCGGTGGAGCGGGCTTCGGAAAGCATTGTGAGCTCGGGGTTCAAGATCTGAAAGCACGAAAGCCTCCCCGGCCTTGATCCAAGGAGGCTTTCATCTTTACAAGAGGAAATTACGACTTTCTCTTCCCGGACGCTGCGTTCGTTTTCCTTATCCGCCGCTCCGGTCCTGCAGGGGAGCAAAAGTTGCTCCGCACACAGCCCGCAGGTCGCCGGGGGCGATTTCCATATCCAGTCCCCGTTTTCCCGCACTGACGAAGATCGTCTCAAACCCTTGCGCCGAAACGTCGATGAACGTCCGGAGGCGTTTTTTCTGGCCGAGAGGGCTCACTCCGCCGAGAACGTAGCCGGTGGAACGCTCCACGACGGCCTGGGGGGCCATTTCGGCCTTCTTCGCCCCGGCTGCCTTGGCCACGGCCTTCATGCTGAGCATGGAGTTCACCGGGACCACCGCCACCGCCGGCTCCCTGCCGTCAAGACGCACCACCAGCGTCTTGAAGACCCTTTCGGGCGGCACGCCGAGCTTCTCCGCCGCCTCCATGCCGAAGGACGGCGCCGAAGGGTCGTGGTCGTATTCATGCACCGTGAACGGCACCCCGGCCTTTTTCGCCGCCAGTATTCCCGGAGTCATTTCTTTCCCTCCCCAGTTCCGGATTCAGGTTTTTCATCATCGCACCCTGCCCCGGTGAGGATGCCGCCCCTCAGGCAGAACTGGCTCCGCCTGTTGTAGAGGGTACGGTACCCGAAATGAAGGGAACCGAAGACGGACAGGCAGACCACGGTGCAGATGGCCACCATGATGGAGATCTGGTAGAGAATGGCCGTGGTCGGAAGAGTTCCAGAGAGGATCTGGCCCGTCATCATCCCGGGGAGGGAGACGATGCCCATGCCCACCATGGAGTTCAGCGTGGGAAGAATTGCCGTCTCCAGGGCCTGGTTCACGAAGGGCAGCAGAATGCTCTTCGGGCTGGTCCCGAAGTTGAGGAGGGCCTCCATGCGCTCCCTCCCGGCGGCGATGCTCTCCCGGAAGGTCTTCACCCCCAGGCTCACGCCGGTCATGGCATTCCCGAAGATCATGCCGCTCAGGGGAATCACGTACTGGGGATTGAAGAGGCTCTGGTTCACCACCGCAAGAATAAAGTACATCAGCACCGCAAAGCCGGAAAAGGCAAGGGAACATCCGATGGAAAGCTTGAAGCCCCGGTTGAGGTCCCGGTTCTTTGACAGCACCCTGTGGATGGCGAAGGCCATCATGGCGGCCAGGTACCCCGTCGTGAACAGGGGGTGGGGATTCTCGAAAATGTAGGTCAGTACGAACCCGGCGAGAATGAGCTGCACCGTCATCCGAACGCTTGCGATCAGCAGGAGCCTTGTCTGGCTGATCCTGCTCCGCTTCATGATCGCCAGCACCACCAGCAACAGGAGGTAGATAACGAGGAACCGCCGGATGCCGATGGCTGCGGCGCCGTTCATGATGCCGCACCCCCCAGGTCGACGGTCCGTTCGGCAAATTTCTCCGTCAGGTGCCTGTCGTGGCTCACGACCAGGGCGGCGACACCGTGGTTCCTGCAGTACTCCGTCAAGTTGGCCATCAACGCCTCCGCTGTGGCCCCGTCGAGGGCCGAGGTGGGTTCGTCGAGCAAAAACACCGCCGGACGGAAGCTCAGCGCTATGGCCAGAAACACCCGCTGCTTCTCGCCGCCGGAGAGAGTGTCGCAGGGTGAGTCAAGGGGAAAGGGAACCCGGCAGGCATCAAGGCACGCCTGCATGGACTCGGTGTAAGGAGGAACGGAATCCCTGTACTGGTGGTACTGAAGAAAGTTTTCCCTCACCGTGCCGGGAAAAAGATACGCCGACTGCCCGGCGAGGATGACCTCCCTCCGGAGAAGGAGAGGATCGATCTCCAGGATATTCCTGCCCCGGTACAACACCGTGCCGCTCGAAGGGGAAACGGTACCGTTCAGAAGCCGCAGAAAGGAGCTTTTCCCGCTCCCGCTGGGCCCCCGGAGAAAAATGATTTCCCCTGTGCGCACTTCCACGTCAGGATAGGCGATCCTGTCCAGAAAGACGAGGGATGACGTGCGAAGAACCGCTTCCATGACTCCACCTAGCCTTCACGCCTGTATTCCAGGCATTCTGGAATAGTATTGTGATTATGTAGAGTACAGAAAAGACGCACATCGTTTGGGTCAAGCTCTTCCGACATGCCCCTGCCCGCCTTTTCCCCCGCGTCCGACCGTACGTGCTGTTTTCCCGCGTACGGCTGTCCGGCATTCTTCACCGAAATGCCTTCACCGGCCTGTCTCCGCGCATGTATATAATGCGGACCCCGAAATTAAAACAAAAAAACGAGAGGGTTACGCTCTACACCATGGGAGCGCGTCGGAACCTTTCAGCGGAATTCTAGGCAAAAGTCGTGCTTGAGATGCACAGAGAAGAGGAAACGCCCGGTCGGATCGCAGCCAAGCATAAAATCCACCACACCGTTCCGCATAAGGTGAACAGGACCGTCACCGAAGGATTGTCGGACCTGTTCGCCGATCCCCGCAAGAAGAGCGCGGAAGATCTTGAGAAGGATTCTACGATAAACGACCTCTACAAGCAAGTTGGGCTGCTTCCCCTGTCCCGTTTCAGGTATGACATTATCACTGTCTCGTAACAGGTGGAAAGAAAAAATTTGACACATCGTTAACCGGCTGGTAAAATCCCCGTAACTTTTTTATGGAGGCACGTCTGGTGAACCAAAACACAACTCAACGCAACTGGTGGTGGCAGGCTTTCACTGTCTGCCGCCAAGAGCCTGAACCAGCGAAATAAATCCGCAGGGGCCTTGGAGGCGAATCCAATAGGGATTCTCTTCAGTGCCCCTTTATTTTTTGAAACTGCCCGGTAAATTGTAAGCGAACGGGGAGGGGCCAAAAAGGCCTCTCCCCTTTTTGTATTGGTTTCAGGATGTTTTCTAAGCAGAGAGGAGGCGCAGGTAAGGAGAGGGAAAAGCATAGACGCAATTCTTTTTCAGGAGGCTATACCTCCATGAGGAAGACTGCGCCCCCTGCCTGTACGGAACCATTGCCCCATGTTCTCAGGACACAGGTGTATGCGGTGACCTGCTTTCCTTCACTTTTTGCTACCGCAAGTTAATCATACGAGGAGGAAGTGTTCGCCATGATAAGTGAAAACAATGAGAGAGTCGAATTTCGGGGTGGGTTGTTGGGATTGACGCTGCCGTTCGCGGTACTCTTTATCGGCATAATGTGGCTTGCCCTGAGCGGCAAAGCCCTGCCCATGGCGTTCTGGGTGCCCACGCTGTTTTCGATCCTGACAGCACTCCTGCTGGCAAAAAAACCGGCGGACTGTGCCAGGGCGATCATCAGCGGAATGTCATCTGAAATGGTGGCAATAATGCTCATGGCATGGTTTCTTGCCGGCATTACGGCACAGCTCCTGAAAGCCACCGGCCTGATCCAGGGCCTGATCTGGCTGAGCCTGTCCGTAGGGCTGAAAGGGGCTTATTTCCCCCTCGTGACGTTTGTGATCGGATGCCTTCTCTCAACGGCTACGGGAACCGCCATCGGCACGGTTATTGCTCTCGGCCCCATTCTCTACCCCGTGGGCGTGACTCTCGGAGCCAACCCTCCGGTCATGGTGGCCGCTATCGTGTGCGCCGCCTATTTCGGCGACAATATCGCGCCCGTTTCGGATACGACCATTGCTTCGGCCTATACCCAGGGAGCCGATGTGCCCAGGGTCGTCAAGACACGCCTGAAATACGCCTTCATCGCCGCTGCAGTATCCTGCGTCCTGTTCGTGGTCTTCGGCGGAGGCGGAGAAGCTGCCCAGGGCAACACCCCCTTCGCCGGGGAACTGTCCCCTGACGGCCTGATCATGCTTCTCGTTCCCGCGCTTCTCATAACGCTCATGTTCAGGGAGGTGCACCTGATCGTCGCCCTTATCTTCAGCGGAGCCTTCGGCATCCTCCTGGGGATCGTCTCAGGCCTTCTCTCTCCCGCTTCCCTTCTCGTCATCAACATGGACCAGTTCACCGTGGGCGGTATTATTCCGGACGGCATCAACAGCCTGATGGATATCGCCGTATTCGCGTTCCTGCTCATGGGCCTTGTCGGACTGCTCGAGCGGGGCGGTTTCCTCGAAATGGTCACGGAGAGAACCGAGCGCTTCACAAAGACGCCCAGGAGCGCCGAATTGATGATAACAGCTCTTCTCATAATCATGAACCTTCTCACCGTCGCAAGTACCATCGTCATCATCATGGCAGGTCCCCTGGCCAAAAAGGTGCTTGTGCAGAAAAATTCCATCTCGCCTGAAAGAAGCGCCAATATTCTTGACGCAGTCTCGGCCGGCGCCATGTGCCTCATCCCCTACGGATTCGGCCCCCTGCTCGCATACATGTTCGCCGGGAGCTCTGGAGCGGCGGTCAATTTCAGCCTCATTTCCACCATCCCGTACATGTTTCACGGGTGGGCCCTTCTTGCCGTCATGCTCTTCTCCATCCTGACGGGCTGGGGCAGGGACCGCAGCGAATTTGCCGCAGTCAGCGCCGACCTGGCCCCCTCGGGAAAATCGGCATGAGCCGCCGGATTTTTGGAGAAAGGAGGACAGTCGGCCATGTATGATCTGCGGGTGACGGTGGAAAGGGTTGCGGGGTTTTGTGATCTCCCCATGAAGCCGGGTGATTATTTCGAGCTTCGGGGAAGCGCCCTGGTACTCCCCGAGGGAGGACATATCTGTATATGGGCGCTGCAGAGCCTCATGCCTTTCCTCCCGGCAAAACAGCGCGCCACAAATGACCCCAACGACTGGATTCCGAGCACGACACGGCTGGTCTGCCCTGACCCCAACGGCGGGGTCGTCTACAGGGTGGAACGCATCGGCGAAAAGGCTGATAACTGCAAGTCCCATGGAGTTGCCGAAGAAGCCCGGCCAAAGGTCCGCCTTGTGACGGACCCTTCGAAATGCGCCAAGTGCAGAGCATGCGAACTGGCATGCAGCGCCGCCCACGGAGGGACCTATTCGCCTGAATTGTCCAGGATACGGATCCACTCCGACGAAGAAACATGCTCCGACACACCAATTGTCTGCCACCAGTGCGGCACAGCACCCTGCGTCCGGGCATGTCCGGCCGGGGCGCTCTCCCGCGGCCGGGAAACCGGGAACCTGATACTCGACCGCGAAAAGTGCGTGTCCTGCGGAGCCTGCGCAAAGGCATGCCCCTTCGGTGCCATACGGATGAAGCCTCAAGGCAAACCCCTTGTATGCGATTTGTGCGGCGGCTCCCCGGCATGCGCAAAACGATGCCCCACGGGGGCGGTTATGGCCGTACCCCTGGAAAATCTTTAGGAGGCGAAGCCCTATGTACGCCTACTGCGGAAAAATACTTGTGGCGGATCTTCAAAAAAAGGCATTCCATACAGAGCCCCTCGAAGAGGACACGGCTCTCCGGTTCATCGGCGGAAGGGGGATGAACGTTGCCCGTCTCTTCGCCGATGACCGGAGGCATATCGATCCACTCTCACCGGAAAGCAGGTTCTACATCGGGGTGGGCCCCCTCAACGGCACATCCTTTCCGGGAGCCGCACGGGTAAATTTTACGGCACGGTCGCCTCAGACCGGGATCCTCGGCGATTCGAACACCGGCGGAGATTTCGGGCCGGAACTGAAGTTTGCCGGGTACGACCAGGTCATCCTCACCGGCCGCTCGGAGACCCTCTCATATCTCCTCATCACCGATGACGGGGGTGAACTTCGGGACGCGGCCCACTTTAGGGGCCTGGATACCATCCAGACCCAGGCGGCCATAAAAAAAGAACTGGGAGACAGCAGGGTCCAGGTTGCGGCCATCGGCCCGGCATCGGAAAACGGCGTCCTTTTTTCGGGCATATTCTGCACGGGAGTGCGGGCGGCGGCACGAACGGGAATGGGGCGCGTCCTGGCCTCCAAAAACCTGAAGGCCATAGCCGTCCGGGGACGGGGCGGGGTGAAAGTCGCCCGGCCGGAGGCCTTCGAGGCGAAGATCGAGCGCTTCATACAGGCCATAAAAGACCATGACGAATTCACCGTGCGGCGCCGCCTGGGCACCACCAAGCTGGTATCGGCCCTCAACGGTCTGGGATGCCTCTCCACCAGGCATTTCCAGCGGGGAACCTTCGAACATGTCGATTCAGTCAGCGGTGAGGCCCTTGAGGCACAGGCAAAGATAAAATCACGAGGGTGCTTTTCCTGCACCATCCCCTGCAGCCGCGTCTACAGAATCAGCGGGGATTTCGGAACCGTATCGGGGGAAGGCCCTGAATTTGAAGGCCTTGCGGGGTTCTCCTCCCGCATAGGGGGCGGAAGCCTCTCCTTTTCCCTCCGCTGCTGTGACCTGTGCAACAGGCTCGGGCTCGACGTCATCTCCACTTCCGAGGTCATCTCCTTCTCCCAGGAACTCTTCCAGAGAGGGATGCTCACCTCATCGGAAGCCGACGGGCTCGACCTCTCCTGGGGCAATGAGAAAAGCACAATGGAACTCATCGGCAAAATTTCCAGGAGGGAAGGCTTCGGCGATCTCCTCGCAGACGGCGTCCGCAGTGCGGCCGAAAAGCTCGGGCGGGGGCAGGAGCTTGCCATGCACGTCAAGGGGCTCGAGATATTCCAGGCAGACCCCAGGGGCATAAAAGCCTACGCCCTGGGGCTCGCAGTGGCAAGCCGCGGCGGAGACCACCTGAGGTCCGAGCCTTGGTTCGAGTTCTCGGGGAATGCCGGGGAAGGCCTCCGAAGGTACGGAAATCCCGACTCCGCGTTCAGGCTGAAAACCGGGGGGAAAGGCCGCGTAGTGAAGGATTTCGAAGAGCGGTGCGCACTCACAGATTGCCTCAACGCCTGCAAAAACACCATCGTCAACATGGAGATCCTCGATTTCGAATCATCCGCGGACCTTCTGCGGGATGCGTCGGGCCTTGACTTCGACAGCCAAGGCCTGAGGACAGCCGCCGAAAGGATCGTGAACATGGAACGGGTCTACCTCCAGGAGCTTGGAATATCCCGGGCCGACGATACCCTGCCGGAGCGCTTCCGCAAAGAGCCGATGCCGGGGAACAACCCCACCTCCGGGTCGGTGGTCGAGCTTGACACCATGCTGGACGAATATTACGACGCCCGGGGATGGGACAGGGAAACAGGCCTGCCTACTTCGGAAACGCTGGAGAGGCTGGGGATAAAAAGAGATCATTCCGATTCATGATCGATGCACCCCCGTTTTTTACCATCGTTGGGGGTGCATTTCGATTAATCTGAAGGGGGGTGCGGTCATACTTTTCAGCCGATCCATTCCCGGAAAACTTCCAGGGCTTCCGGAAAGCTCTCCCTTCCGAGGCCGATGCGGAAATGGTTCCAGTCCACGTCGAAGACAAAATCGGGAAGCACCATAAGGCTTTTCTCCTCCGCGACGCGCTCGCTGAAATCCCGGACGGACTGTGTGCCGAGAAGCTTGGGGAAGGCCGTGGAACCACCCTGGGGCTCGAACCATTCAAAACGGTCCTTCCGGCCGGTGAAAAAATCCCTTGCCAGGGGCAGATTTTTCTGCACGATGGCCCTGCATCGTGCCGCAAGCTCCTCCCGTCTCCGAAGGGCCGCGATGGCCAGTATTTCGGAGGGAGCGGAGGAGCAGATGGTGGTGTAGTCCTTCAGTGAAGCCACCCTGTCGAGAAGCCAGCCGTCCTTCGATGTGATCCACCCGATCCGCAGGCCCGGCAGGCCGTAGGTCTTGGAAAGGCCGCCGAGAGCCGCGCTTTTCCTGTACAGAGAAGGAACGGAAGGCAGCCGCTTTTCCGGGTCATGCTCCAGGCCGCGGTACATCTCGTCGGAGAAAAGGAAGATGCCTTTTTTCGAGGCAAAATCCACCACTGCGGACAGCTCGTCCTTCGTCGGGAGGAAGCCGGTGGGGTTGTGGGGGAAATTGATGACGATCAGCCGTGTATTCTCCTTCGCGGCCCCCTCCAGGAAGGGGAGATCGAGCGTCCACGCCCCGTTCTCCTTCTTGAGATACCACCTGGTGACCTCGCACCCGAGAGACTTGGGAATTTCGTAGAGCGACTGGTACCCGGGGCTGAGGACGATGACATGGTCGTTCTCGTCCAGCAGCGCGTTCATGGTGAGGAAGATACCTTCCTCCGGGTTAAGCACCAGGGTATCCCCGGCGGTCACGCCTGCGGCGGCGGCAATCTCCTCCCTGAGCAGGGGATGTCCCCTCGATTCTGTATAAGTGAGGCGGAGCTCCTTCCACAGCGAGGCAATTTCGGGGCCGCTTCCCTCAAGCAGCTCTTCCACCCGGAGGGATTCGCAATCCGAGGGGCTCAGCAGATGGCGAACCGTAAACTCGTATCTGGCGAAGTAGCGCTCCAGAAGAAAATCCCGCACCTTCATTCAATCACAGCCTTCTATAAAAATTCCGGACGGACCGGTCGTTCCGCCTCATTATAACCGCCTTCAGGGCACGGTGGAAAGGGAAAGGAAGGAAAATGACCGTCATCTTTTCTTTTTCTCCGCCTCCCGCCGGGATACGTTAAAATATCGGACAGAGAGCCGAGGAAGTCTTGCTCCAGCCAGGAAGGAAGACCTTGGAAAGGTTCGTCATTCGTAGAAAATATGATGAAGAATTCAAGAAGAATGCCGTCTAGTTGAGCTACGCCGGTACAAAGTCGATAAAGGAAGTGACGGAGCTGAGCGAACCGCCCTTCGACGACCGGTGCACGGGGAACAATCCCAGGTGTCCCCTGATCTCCGGGATACGGGATTTTTCCCTCCCTCCGGGCGTTCAGGTAAAAAAAACTTTCCCTGAGATCCAACGGAAAAAATTACGGGGTTGCCGTGCCCGCCTTTTTTCCGCCTTTTTTCAGTTGACTTCACGGGCTCTTTGTCGTTTCATTATTTCAAAGACTGCCCGAGGGCATAAAAACGGAGGTTCCGCCATGACCGAACGCAGTAGAACCGGAGCGCTTATTCTCTTCCTTTTGTTTCTCGGGGTCGCGCTCTTCACGGCCCTTCCCTCATCAGCCTTCACCCCGCCTCCTCTTCCCGGAGACGAAGAGGAGATCGCCCCGCCCCCGCCCCCCGTCTTCGGAGAGGAGCCCCCGGAACCAAAAAAACCGGAGGAGGAGTTAAAACCGGCGCCTCAACCAAAGCCTGAGCCGAAACCGGCGCCCAAACCGGCCCAGAAGCCCAAGCCAAAACCGAAACCAAAGGCGGAGCCCAAGGAACCGTCTTATACCGTGGATCAGCTCTACCGCATGGGGCTGAACGCGTACAAGGGAGAGAACGGGGCGGCCCAGAGCTTCCCCGAAGCGCTCAAATGGTGGGGCCGGGCGGCGGCGAAAGGCCACGTCGTGGCCCAGTACAACATGGGGATCATGTACAAAAAAGGCGAAGGAACGCCGAAGGACTTCAAAAAAGCCCGGGATTTCTTCCTCCAGGCGGCCCGGGAAAAGTATGCCCCCGCCGCGGAGCAGCTCGGGCATCTCTACTATGGAGACTTCCTCGGAAAACCTGACTATGGGGAGGCCGCACGGTGGTATGAACAGGCCGCCCAGAAAAACAGGGCTTTTTCCCAGTTCCGCCTTGGTCTCATCCACTACAAGGGGCTCGGGCGCCCCAAAGACGCCATGAAAGCCTTCTACTGGTTCGACGAGGCGGCAAAGAACGGGTTCATCGATGCCATGGTGAACCTGGGAGTCCTTTACGAAAGGGGCGAGGGTGCGGTCTTCAGCCGCGAGAAGGCCTTCTACTGGTACAAGCAGGCCGCCGACAAGGGATCTCCCCTCGGCATGGCCTATCTTGGCATGGTCTACTACCAGGGCAGGGGTATACCGAAGGATGAGCGGAAGGGAATCAGTCTCCTGGAGCAGGCGGCGGCGAAGAACCTCGCCTACGCCCAGAGGGAGCTCTATAAAATAAACCCGCTGAAGTACATGAAGTACCGGAACGTGAAATAACGCCGCTGCCTTTGCTGTCATCCTGAGCGGAGTGATCGCGGAGCATCCCGGGCATAGCGAGGGAAGGATCTCGCCTTCATGGACTCTCAGAACCAACCCCGAGGTCCTTCTTCGCTCCGCTCATCAGGACGACAGATTAAGCGGAGTGATCGCGGAGCATCCCGGGCATGGCGAGGGGAAGGAATCTCGCCTTTATGGACTCTCAGAACCAACCCCGAGATCCTTCTTCGCTCCGCTCATCAGGACGACAGATTAAGCGGAGCGATCGCGGAGCATCCCGGGCATGGCGAGGGGAAGGAATCTCGCCTTTATGGACTCTCAGAACCAACCCCGAGGTCCTTCTTCGCTCCGCTCATCAGGACGACAGATTAAGCGGAGCGATCGCGGAGCATCCCGGGCATGGCGAGGGAAGGATCTCGCCTTTATGGACTCTCAGAACCAACCCCGAGATCCTTCTTCGCTCCGCTCATCAGGACGACACAGGGGAAAATTCCGTTTCCCATACTTACCTCAACCAGCAGGGCCCCGCAGGGGGCCCTGCCTCGTCTTTTTTCGGACTGACTACTTCACCGTGACCGTCTTCAGTATGGCCTCCAGGGTTTCCTGTTTTCCGCCCTTTCCGCGGAAGAGGACGAGGGCCACGCCCCTGTTGCTGCCCATGGGCGGGAAGAGGAGGTTCACCGCTCCGTCCTCGTCCGCCCGGAGCACCTTCGTCCCTCCGAGGGAAACCGTCCGGGCCCCGTGGAGATCCTTCTTCGCCTCCCCGTAATTCCTGGTCACCCCTCCGGAGACGCCGTGAACCGGGTTGTCGAAACTTCCCTGCCAGTAGACGTGAAGCTGTTCCACGTCATGTTCCTTCATTGTCTTCCCGTTCCATGAAGACGGAATCCCGAAGGTAACGTTCCCTATGGTCACTGATTTCCAGCCCGGGGGCAGCGTCCCCGCCCCCTTGTCCGCCCCGCCCTGCGACGGAGGAGTTTTTCCCGCCGTAAAGGACATCTTCCCGGCAATCTCCTCGAACATGGGGGCGTACTTTTTCCAGCCGCTCCCACTGCCGGCCACCACGTGAAGGTAGGCCCCCATCCCGCCCTCCGCACCGTCGGCGACAAAGTAGAACTTCCGGGTCACTCCGGGGGCGCTGCCCAAAAGGTAGTAGGCCTTTCTGCCGCCGAGCGTCAGAGTTCCCTCGCCGGAGAGGGAATCGAAGATCCGGTTGGCCGTCTTCCCGGTGTAGAGCCCCTTGATTTTGCCGTCGGTGAGCCCCGGCGCCAGGGTGCCGATGCGGACAATGGCCACCCGCTTGCCGTTCACGTAATAATCGTAATTGGAGAATGGATATTTCCCGTTCTCCTTCCCCGAGGAGCTTTTCACGCTCTGGAAGCCCCCTGCCGGGATTTCGTACCGGATTCCGGCGAGGGTAAAGCTCTTCCACCCTCCCCAATGCTGCTGCGTATCGGCTGGTGGGGTTCCTGAACTCTTCGCCGGCGTTTCCGCCCCCGAGTCCTTCCTTCCGCCGGACGAAGGTGCCGCTGCAGTTTTCTTTGCTTCCGCCGCACTCTTCATCCCGGCGATATAGTCCTCCAGCTTCCGGACGTGCTCTTCCACAACCGGGTCCGGGGAGATGGCGAGGCCTTCCCTGTATTTCCCAAGGGCTTCTTCGTACTGTTTCCCTTTCTGCAGCTCCGCCGCCTGCCGCCAGACAGCCTCAGCCCTGGCCCGGGCATCGGCCGCGGCCTGCTCCTGCCTGCGTTTCCGGTCGGCAATGAAGCCCTCGAGCTTCTTCACGTGATCACGGACGGCTTTGTCGTCGTCGATTTTCAAGCCCTCCCGGTATTTTTCAAGGGCCTCCTCATATTTCTCCTTCTTCTGGAGTTCCGCGGCCTGGTTCCAGACCTCAACGGCCCGCTTCCGGGCATCTTCGGCCCTGGACTTTTCCGCCTCGCCCTTCATCCGCGCAAGCTCCCTCTCGATGGCGGGGTTGCCCGGATCCAGGGAAGCCGCCCTCTCCATCAGGGTGACCGCCCGGTCGCGGCGGGCGGCGTTCCACTCGTTCCGCCCGGCCTGGTACTCCCGTGCCGCCTGGATTTTGCTCTTTGCCACGGTCACAGGAAGGGTCACTTCCGCCCGGCCCGCTTCTTTCCCCCCCACTTTCGCCACGACCGTGACGACAAGGGAACCCGTTCCGTTCAAAGTCACCGAGGCTGTGTCCCATGACGCGTGGCCGATCTTTCCGGGCCCCGTCACGGACCATTCCCAGGTCACGGCTTTCGCGGGGGAGACAAAGGCCTTGAATGCGGCCGTCTGCCCTTCGATCCATTCCTCCCGGGGAGGATAGTCCACCCGGCCGTCGGGCAGCACGATCTGCCCTCTCTCCGAGAAGGCCTGAACCCTGACGGTAATGTCCAGGGGCCGTACGGGGACGGACCCCGAAAGCTCCGCCACCGTTTTTCCACCCTTGTCCCTGACGGCGACCGACACCGGGACGGGGTCGAGCCCGCTCACGGGACCGACGAGGGCGCTTCCTCCGTTCCGGCCGTACTGCCGGCTGGCGGGGAAGGCTGCCTTCCAGTCAAAATCGAAGATTTCGTCTGCGTTCACTCCTGGCGGGAGTTCCAGGGAGACCCGGAAACTGTCGCCCGGGGTCACGTATTCCGGGAGTACCAGGGAAAGGTCCGGCGTGTCCACCGTCACCTGCACCGGGTCAGAGACGCCGAGCACCACCCCTCCGGCCCCCCGCACTTCGGCCCGGATGTCCGCGACGCCTGTCCGGGCAGCCCTGCCGATGAATCCGGGTCCCGTTCCCTCCGCGGGGTTCCACCGCACTTCCGGGCTGCCGGAGAGGCGGATCCGCGGCATCGGCGACCGGTTCACCTTCGATCCCGGAGGCGAGAGGGGGTAGTCCACCCGGCAGGAGACCGTCTCTCCGAGAACCACCCTTTGAGGAAGGCCGGACAGGGTGACCGCGAAGGGCTTCACCTCCACATCCCGGTTCACCGTGACCTGCCGCCCGGCCGAATCCTGGACCAGCAGGGTAAAACGGAACGTCCCCGGCCGGCCGGGAATGAAGGTGAGGATATCCCCCGATCCCGTGACCGGGCCTCCCCACCGGAACGTGTAGGGGGGCGTGCCTCCTTCCCCTGAGGCGGAGAGGGCGATCCTCCCGTTCACCGTCCCGGGCTCCGGGTCCGCCCTGACAACCCCCTTCAGGGGAGGAGCCTTCAACTCGGGGGGCAGCTCCGTCACGGGGAAAGAAACGGAAGCCGCTCCCAAAAGAAGGTCTTCTTTATCCCGCACTTCCACCCGGGCGGATGCCGTTCCGGCGGCGGTGCCGTACAGGGTCGCCTCCTGCCCGATGCCCGACGACGCAAGAGACGTCTCCGGCCCCGGGATCCACTTCCACCGGAGGTCCTTCGGCGCACCGGGGTCCTTCACCTCCGCCTTCACCCGGACGTGCTCGTCCCGGAAAAAGGTGTCCTTTTCCACGGTCCGGAGGCCCTGCCCCTGCACCCATTCCTGCGGACGAGGGCCCGCCGGACCGTGAATCGTCACGACCACGTCGTACCCTGCCACCTCCACGGCCAGCGTTTTCTCCGCCAGGGTCTCCCCTCCCGGACTTCTGGCCTCCGCTTTCAGGACGTATTGTCCCGCCTCCCTGGGGAGGAAGGAGTATTCCGTAGAATCTGCGGCTCTCGCCCCGCTGCGGGAGGCGTTTCCCTCCAGGGCCCACACGACGGAGGCCCCTTCCGGCAGTCCGGGCTTCGCCTCGGCCTTCACCTGCACCTCCTGCCCCACCTTCGGTTTCGGGGGCGTGGCGGTGATGGTCAGGTCAGGGCCCGTCACCTCTATTTCGACCTGTTCCGATTCTCCCAGGGTGCCGTCCCTGTCCAGGGCTACGGCCCAGATCCGCACCGTGCCGGGCTCGGAAAAGACGGCATTCGTACGTCCCGCCTCCGATTCCGGAGGGGAGAAGGAAACCTCCGTGGACGGCTCGAACCGGAAGAACACGTCTCCTTTCTTCACTCCCTCCGCCGTCGCCAGGAATTCCACGGGCGTTCCGGCGGTCACGGGACCCGCCGGAGGACTCACCCTGCGGAGTGTCACGGCCACGTCCTTTTTCTCTTCCCCTGCCCCGTCCGCCGGTCCCGTGGTCCGCTTCGGGTCAGGGACCACCCGGATGCTCGCCAGAATGGACCGGAGCTGCGACATGAGCTCCCGGGCGAACCGGGCCGTCTCGGGGTCGCTCTCGGGAATCTTCTCTTCAGCGAGGAAGAACTTGATCTCCGAGCGAAAGTCGAGGGCCGCCTCTCCCTTGATCGCCAGGCCGTTCAGCACGACCTGGCCACCGGTCACGAACCGGCCGTCAGGGGTTCGTTTGATGCTATACGACGGGCCTGTCGCGGCGAGGTATCCCTCGTAGCCGTCCACGGTGACCCTCTCCAAGGTTCCGTACTGATTGTTGGTCACCACCTGCTTCTCCACCGATTCGAGGGTCCTCCCCCTCCACGTGCCGATCTGCAGGAGGAACTCCCCCCGCACGCTTCCCCGGGGCGTGTCCTCGTCAAGGGTGAGAAGCACCCCCTCCTCGTTGGGGCCTCCAGCCCACGAGGCAGGGGCGGCCACGGAACAGCCCATGGGAATGACCTCCACGGGGCTGTACACTTCGGCGAGAGATTCCATGGGGGCTCCCTTCTGGTTCCCCCGCAGTTTTCGGTAGACGGTGACGCCCACACTTCCCCTCACGCCACGGGTGTTCTGATGGGGGGTGAACTGGATCTCCGTCTCGGGACGGGCGGTCCGTTCTCCCCCGCCGCCGCCGAAGCCGTCGGTTCCCCCAACGGTCTCGCCGAGGATGACGAAAGACCGTCGTCCCTGGCTGGGGTCGCTGCTCCACCGGAAGGAGTCGGCAGCCTGTTCGGCCATGCCGGGAGGCAGCAGGGCCTTCACCGTCACGATATCCCCCTCCATGACCGTCGCCGGAAGTTCGAGCCTCAGTTTTCCATCGTTTTCAGCCGCTCCATCCTTTCCCGGTCCTTCTCCGGCGTCCCCGGGAACGACCGCCTTTTCATCGTCCTTCTTTTCCGGGTCAGGATCTGATTTCTCTTTGTCCTGGACTGGCTCCTCCTCTTCGGGACCGGGCCAGGAAGGCTCCGTGATCTCGATGAGCCCCGACTCGGCGGAAGCGGTCCGCCCCTTGCCGTCCCGGGCGGTCACCCGGAACCTGAAAGACTGCCCAGTCAGGCCCCTGGCGGACTTCACCAGCCGTCTCCCCGCGACGGCGGCTCCGGAACTCCATCTTCGGGAGACGCTGTCCCACTCCTGCCATTCGTACTCCACGCCGTCCCGGGGATCCTTCACGGCGAGCCGGATCGTTTCCGTGTCGTCCACCTTCGACGGGTGGGGTTCCAGCGCCACGGCCAGCGGGGTCTCCTTCACGACCGAGATCTTCCGGGACGCCGATCCCTCGAAGAGCACCGTCCCGTCAAGGACCTGGGCGGCGTAGAAGACGATTTCCACTGTCTTTCCCTCCCAGGGGGCCGTGTCGAAATGAAGGACGTCCCCGTCCCCGGCAAATTCCCCGTTGACGGACCACTGGTATTTCAGGGTCCCGCCGCCCTTCCTCGGGAAGGCGGTACCCGAAAAGCGAAGGGGTGTTCCGGCCGCGACCTCGGTAATATCGGGCGCGAGCAGGACCCGGAGATCTCCTCCGGTTCCTCCGGGAGGCAGGACCTCCAGGGAAAGGGCTGACGCCGAGACGAAACGGCTCTTCGTCCGGGCCTCCACCCGGATTTCCACGGTCCGCCCTTCGTAGCCCACGCCGTCGAACGATATGGTCCTTTCCGCCGTAGAGGCGATCCGCCTCCCGTCCGCGAACCAGATGTACCATTCGAATCCCTCGCCTCCAAGGCCGAACTCCTCCGTCTCCGCCGTGAGAGGTACTACTTCCCCCGCCGAAAAGGAGTTCACGGGGCAGGTCAGCCGTACTTCGGGACGGGGTGTCTCCTCAGCGGAGAGGACAGTCACCGGGTGAACGGCCCGCACCCAGTCGGCCCCGGGAAGATCGGCGAGGACATGCACTTCCAGGACTTTCTTTCCCGGGGAAGAGGGAGCCCACCGGATGCGGGACGTTGTGCCCCCCTCAAGGACCTCCCCGTCGCCGCCGGAGGCGAACTTCCAGTCGTACCTGGCCGACCGAAGCTCCCTGTCGAGGACAACCGTAAAAACCTCTTCCATCCCCTCGCCCACGGTGTCCGGACCTGAAATCCGCACCCCGGGAGGGGTCTGCCTGCTGCGGAGGGATTCGAGATACTCCCTGTATTCGCCGATCATCCGGCGCCGCTCCGGGCTACCCGAGGGATAGATCAGGGCCCCCGCCCTCGCCCGGACGGCGGGCTGCAGGGTCTTTTCATCGGCCCGGGATCGGCCGACGATCTCCTCCACGGCGACGGCCGCCTCCCGGAGGGCCTTTTTCGCCTCCTCAAGATCCTTCCGGTCCTCTTCGAGGACGATCCGTATCGATTCGGGAGAGCAGGACGGCTTCCGCGTCAGGATGAAAAAGGCGCTCCACCGCTCCCGGAACTCCATAAGGGCGGCATGGACCTTCAGCCACTCCTCCCAATGGGCGATAACCGCCTCCTGGGCTTCCCGTCCGCTTCCGACCTTTTCGAGGAGGGAGTCGCCGCAGCCCAGTTCCTCTCCGATCTCCCGCAGTTTCTTTTCGTTCGTTCCCTGGTCGAAGGCCTTCCGTTTTTCCAGTTCGGCGATGACTTCGGCGAAGTACTGCCGGGTCACCGTTTTTACCTCCGAGACGTACTTCTCATACATCCGCTCCCCGTACAGGCTGAGGTTCAGGTATCTCCGGGGCCAGGCGGGGATGCCGCTCTGCCCGTCGGAGAGCTCCTTCTTCGCCAGGAGTTCGTGGTACATGGCGATGGACGGGTGGGTTCTCACCTGGGGCACCAGGATGTTGGAGATCTTCGGCACCCGTTCCGGCAGGGTGAAGGCCTCGTCCCGCCCCACGGTGACCGATCCTCCGCCGGGAAGGCTGTACGTTATTGACTTCACCTTCCATGTCCCCTCCCGGGTCGGCTCGAAGACCGTTCCGTCGTACAGTTCATCCACCATTTCGTCGTACTGCCACTGTTGCCAGGCGCCGACATACCACTCGGCGGCGGCGGTTCCCATGCCGTACAGGGCCTCGGGGACGGCCAGGGTGGGGAAGAGAAGATAGACCACGCCGATGGCCGCCCTGGTGTAATTCTCCATGACCGCGGCTTCAACAATATCGCCTCCGGGAACCCGGGAGCGAAAGAGCTCGGTCGCCACGTTGGACACCGATTCGGACATGTCCTTCCCCTCCCTGAAGCCGCTCACGTAGGCGTAGAGTTCCTGGCCCAGGTTGACGGCCTTGAAGGGGAGAGAGTTCCCCACAGCGCCCAGGATGGAGGCGTTGAGCCGGTCGTTGATCCTGCCGATGGGTATGGTTACCGCCCTGGTCTTTCCCCCGGGGCCGGGAAGAAACACTTCCGGGTTCATGGCCCGGAGACGGGCCACCGTGTGGTTGTCGAGGTAGTCAATCCAGTTGTTGAAGGCGTCGATCGCCCCGTCGGCGGTAGAGTAGGCTCCCTCGAAGAGGCTCCATGCCATACCGAGAGCCAGGTCGAGGGAGCCGGGCTTTTCGGCGGCCAGATCAAGGTAGCGCTTCATCCGTTCAAGCTCCGACGCCGGGATGTTGAGCACCGTCACCTTCAGGGAGTCGGCGAGGGCGATCATGGTCTCGTGGGCCTTCGGGGGGAAGTCCACCCCCTTCTCCACGTAGGCCCTGAAGGTCTCCTCGAGCTCCGAGAGCAGCTTCCTCCGTTCCCCGTCCTTTTCCGCAGGGGTCCGGGCATCGTCGATGAGCTTCAGCCGGGCGTCGATACCCTTCGCCACGTTGTCCCGGATCAGGGCGGAAGCTCGCTCCCCGAGGGAGAGGATCGCCCTGTCGAGACCGGCGAAGTCCCGGGGATCCCCGAGGAGCGGTTCGCTGATCTCCAGGATGCGCTTCAGCCTCTGCCCGCCGTCCAGCCCCTTGTTCTGCTTCACCAGGGTCACCTGCCGGGCCCAGGCTGCCAGGGCCGTATCGCCGAGGGGGCCTTTTGCGATGGCGGCGCTCCGGTCCACGTACTTCGCCAGCTTGAGGATCTTCTCGTGGTAGGCGAGCCGTGCCTGCAGGGCGTCGGTGGTCATATGGCGGAGCATCTCCAGGCTCACTGCCGGCTCCATGTCCGAGGTCATCCTGTCGGGAGGCTCGTCCATGAGCCGGACGAGTTCGTCCGGGGCGCCGTCCCTCATCCGGATGTTGTTCTTCAGGTTGGCGAAGATGAAGACCCGCTCCACCGGGTCGGTGACATCCCGGTAGCCCACCTCACCGTTTTCAATCACGATCTCCTGCAGCCGTCCCCTTTTGAGAGAGTCCGCCTCCGCCCAGTCCGCGGCGGGCTGGGTGATGTACACGTCGAGGGCGGCCTGCCGGTGGGCGGTCACCAGGGCGTCCAGAGCCGTCATGTCCAGGTTGAAGCTGTCCCGCACGGCCGAGGCGATGAAATCCCTGAGGGCAGCGGCGTTCTCCACCTGGGCCGCCAGGGTGGAGATGTCGATGTCCCCCTCGAACCGGAGCTCCTGGTAGGATTCTCCGGACGACGCCCCGGCGTCCATGCGGACGAGATAGGGAAAATCGGGATGGGCGTCCCTGTACCGTCGGACCCCCTCGGCGAAGGCCCGCTCGACCCCTTTCCGCCGCACGTCCATGAGGGACCGTTCCGCTTCCCCGAAGGCCCGCTCCCATGCCTCCAGGGCTCCGGGAAGGGCGTCCACCGGGGAGAGGGCTCCCGTCTTCCGCAGCTCCTCGCCCCGAAGGCGGATGAACTCCTCCTTGAAGGCCATCACGTCTCTCATGGTCATGCCGTCCCTGCCGAGAGACCGGAAAAAATCCATGCCGTCCAGGTCGCCGGCCGGCACTTTCCGGAGCCTCGACTCGAGAAGATTGTAGGTCTCCGAAGGCTGTGCCGGCGGCCTGCCGATAGGGTTGATTTTCAGCCAGTAGCTGTTCTCCCGGTCTGAAGGGGCGGCGTATCCTGCACAACAGAGAGAAAGAACTGCCAGAAGTACCAGGACGGAAAAAAGGAATCGCTTCAAGGGAACACCTCCGAAAAAAGTTCCGGCCCGGGAGCACCGGCGGGAAAAGAAAAAAGCGACCCCTCCGAAGAAAGGGCCGCTGCCGAATCAGTCAGGTTCCACGGAAAAATCCGCCAGGAGTGCCTTCCCCCCGGAAAAAGTCACCTGCAGCGTAGCGTACTCAGCCTCGTCTGACCAGCCGAAGACAGTCCCGTCCTGGAACAGGGGCGGACCGAGCTCCATATAGACCTCCCGGGGCGACGCGTCCAGACGGACTGACCTGCCGAGGACGTAGTCCCCGTCCGTCACCCTGGCCCCTATGAGGGCCCTGCTGTCCTTCGTGGAGAAATACCGGAGTTCGAGGCCCGGGTAGGACAGATCGGTAAAGGTCACCATGTAGGACGGGTCATGCCGACCGGCTACCTCCCGGTCGTTCCGGGAAAGCGGTTTTCCCAGCTTCATCACCGCCTCTTCGGCGGTGCTGCCGAACCGCTCCCTGGTGGCAAGGAAAAAAGCGTTGAAGGCTCTCCCCTGGGCCCCTGCCGGATTCCCCAGCCACTCTCCCTGGGGCAGGGGTTCCGCGTACCGGCCGTAGACCCACCCCTCCACCACGGGACCGTCCGGCCATGGAACCCTGGCGATCACCAGGAGCCATGGATAGACATCGGCATCCTGCTTCTCCCGGAGCACTACGGCCGGCTCTCCCCCCGCGAAGCGGCCGATCACTTTTCCCGTCCTGGAAGCCTCGGACCGAATATTCACTGACGATCCCGTGATCCTGACGAGCACCGGATCCACCTCACCCGGGCAAGCGGCGGAGGCCGCCAAAAGCAGTCCGAGGGCCGCAAGACACACTTTCATTTTCCTCGAGAACATCATCCATCGCCCCTTTTGGAAAAGTCGGTGTTTTCAGATCATCGCAAATACTATATACCACATCCCGTCATCTGGGAAGGCTTGACCTAAATCCGCAGGTTTTTCAGGCAGAGGGAGTGTCGCCGGGCATAAGGTGAATTCGCCCCGCCAGGGGCGAAGAGATTATCCCCTGGGGGACAGCGCCCGGGGGAGAAAAACCGACACGGATGTCGGTTTCACAAGCAGGCAACCGGCGAACGCAGGGAGCCGTGTTGATCGCTTGGGCAGTTGTCAAGGACGACAATCTGCACCCCCCGCCCAAGCGTTCCCCGGTGACACTCCCCGCTGAGGTGCGGATTTAGGCTTGACACTCCTCCTTCAGAAAACCACTATGATCCGAAAGAACACTGCCGGGGAGGGACAGTCATGTCCGCGCCTCGTCCTTGCAGAGGCACTTTCGCTTGTTCCTCAGGCCCTCGACGCCGCCGACGGGGAAGAATCCTTTGCCCGGGGACTGCCGGCCTGGAGGTACCTGAAGGAACACGGAGCAGAAACGGACAATGCCGTCCGCCTGGACACGGTCGCCTGGAGGAATATCGTCGACGCTGAAGGACTGGGGGAAGAAGCCTGGGAAAAGATGACGAAAAAGGAGAGGCGGCGGGGCGGAAAGTTCAGGAACCGCCGGACGGAAGAAAGGGGCCTTCCCCGCTGATCAGCGGTCGGAGGAGCCCTTCTTCCCCATGGCGCACAACACCCTCGCGAGACCGAGCTTGTGCTCCCGGATGAGCCGCTCGGCACTTTCGCCGTCGTTCTTTTCCAGGGATTCGAGGATGGCCCTGTGGTCCCGGCCGGCCACTTCCATCCTCTCGGGACGGAAGGCGAAGACGATATGGGAGAACCCGCCGCCGTCCCAGAGCTTGAAGATCATTTCGTTCAGCAGAGGAAAGGGCCCCTTCGAATAGATCGCCCGGTGAAATTCCTTGTTCGCCGCGATGAACCGGTCGCACTGCCCGGCCCGGACGAAATCGTCCATCTCCTCGACCCTGCGGTGAAGGTCGGCAAAAGTTTCAGCATCCAGAAACGGAAGAGCCGCAGCGGCAGCGTACCCCTCGAGGACGCCCCGGACGGACATGACTTCCATGATTTTTTCCGGGTCGAACTCGGTCACCCTGGCGCCCTTGTGAGGTTCGAGCACAACGAGCCCCTCGGCCCCCAGGAGCTTCATGGCTTCCCGCACGGGAATGGCCGAGACGCCGAGATCCCTCGCCACCGAGGCGACGATGATGTTCATCCCCTGGGGCCACTCTCCGGAGACGATTTTCTCCCGCATCAGCTCGTACACGAAACCGGACTTCGTCTTGTACTTTTCCTTCAACAGCATGATGTCCTCCCCGTGCATCAAGAAATCTTATACATTGCATATTATACTATACCCAATGAATTGTCATCCCGAGCGGACGGGATCGCCGTCGCTCAGGATGACAGGAAACAGGCGACAAACAGAAGATTGACACTTTCGGCCGCTGAGTTTACGATGATCACATATGAAAGAACGATTCTTCTCCAAGGGGAAGGCCGGTGCGAATCCGGCGCGGTCCCGCCGCTGTGTACCTGACGAGTCCGCCATACCACCGGGAATTCCGGGAAGGGGCGGGCGAGGATGAGGGAAGCCAGAAGACCCTGGAGGGGATATTTCGGTGTGACGCCTGCGAGGGTTCGGGTCGGCTTCCCTGGAGATCTTTTCACGTTTGAAAGAAGGTCAAGGGGCGGACCTCCCTGCGCGGGGGTCCGCCCCTTTTTGAGGAGGCATCATGAACGAAAGAGAAAAGCCGGACCGTTATCTTTCCCCCGGGGAGATCGAGAAGAAGAGCTTCCGGATCCTGGAGGGGCTTCTGGGAGAGTATGCCGGCTCCCCCGCAGAGCGGGAGGTTGTCCTGCGCATCGCCCACGCCACCACGGAGGTGGACTGGGCGAAGACCTTCCGGTTCTCCCCCGGCGCTGTGGAATCCGGCGTGGAAGCCCTGCGGCGGGGAGCCCCGGTCATCACCGACGTGGAGATGGTGAGGGCGGGAATCCGCCGCTCCGCCCTGGAGCGGACGGGAAGCCCCGTGCTCTGCTTCCTCAACGACCCCGACGTGGCGGAGGACGCGAAGCGGGCCGCCACCACCAGGGCCAGGGCAGCCATGCGGAAGGCCCTTCCCCTCCTTGACGGCTCCATAGTGGCTATAGGGAATGCGCCCACGGCCCTCTTCGAGGTGTGCGACCAGGTGAGGAAGGGCCTCTGCAGGCCTGCCCTCGTGGTGGGTATTCCCGTGGGCTTCGTGGGCGCGGCGGAATCCCACGATGAGACGGCCGCCCTGGACTGCCCCTGGATCACCGCCCCCGGCCCCAAGGGAGGCAGCTCGGCGGCGGCGGCCATAGTGAACGCCCTTATCCGCCTCGCCGAAAAGGAGTAGGACCGTGGACGGGAAGCCCTTCGACGAACTGGGATACACCGGGGGCCTGCGGAGAGGCTACACCACGGGAACATGCGCTGCGGCGGCGGCGAAGGGAGCCGCCCGGATGTTCCTTTCCGGCACCCTCCTGACCTCCGTCACGGTTACCCTTCCCGGAGGGCAGTCCCTCACCCTTCCCCTGGAGGACTGCTTCCTTTCGGAGAAGGTCTCCCGGTGCGCCGTCCGGAAGGACTCGGGCGACGACCCCGACGGCACCTCCGGCATGCTCATTGCCGCCGAGGCCCGGCCGTCGTCCCGACCCGGGGTGACCCTCTCAGGCGGCCCCGGCATAGGGAGGGTCACCAGGAACGGGCTTCCCGTTCCCCCCGGCGAATGGGCCATCAACCCCGGCCCCCGCCGCATGATCGAGTCGGAGGTAGGCGCCCTTCTTCCCGAAGGGCAGGGCATCGGGATTGTCCTGTCCGCCCCGGAGGGGGAAGAGCGGGCGAAGAAGACCTGGAACCCCCGTCTCGGCATCGAGGGAGGCATCTCCATCCTGGGCACCACGGGCATCGTGGAGCCCAAGTCCACCGCCGCCTACCTGGCCTCCATCGACATCTACATCTCCTCAGCCCTGGCCTTCGACTCCCCCCGTCCCGGCACAGTCTTCCTCGTTCCCGGCTACGTGGGAGAGAAATGCCTGGCGGAGCGGTTCAGCGCGCCCCGGGAGCTCATCGTCCGCATGGGGGACCACGTGGGCCACGCCCTGAAGGAGTGCGCGTCCCGGGGTGCGGGACCGGTCCATCTCTTCGGCCACGTGGGCAAGTGGGCCAAGGTGGCCGCCGGCCTCTTCAACACCCACTGCGATTTCGGTGACGCCCGCCTCGAGACCCTGGCTGCCTGCGCCGGCGCCGAAGGGGCGTCGAAGGAACAGATCCGCGAGCTTCTCTCCCTCCCCCTGGCCGAGGAAGCTGTACCCCTGCTCCGGCAGTGGGGGCTCTCCTCCGTTTTTTCCCTGGTGGCGGAGCGGGCCCATCGGCGCAGCTCCCTCCTCATGGGCGGAGCGGTTCCCCTCGGGGTGGCCGTGCTCTCCCTGGACGGGGAGGTTCTCGGGAGCTTCCCGGAGATCGGAAAGGAGGCCCGGCCATGGACAGAATTGCCGTCGTCGGCGTAGGCCCGGGTCCGGGGAACTTTCTTCTTCCTGCGGCCCGGGAGGCCATCGCCGGGGCTGACATCCTCGCCGGGGGGCCACGCCACCTGGAACCCTACCGGGAAAGCGGAAAGGAACTCCTTTCCCTCGAGGGCAGCCTCGACGCCTTTCTGGACCGCCTCGAAGAGAAGCGGAACACGGGAAAGGTCGCCCTGCTGCTTTCGGGAGACCCCTGCTTCTACAGCCTCCTCGGAAAGCTGGGAACCCGGTTCGCCCCGGAGGAGATGGAAGTCGTTCCGGGGGTAAGCAGCTTCCAGGTTCTCTTCGCCCGGCTCGGAATCCAGTGGAACGGCACGGAGACCGCGAGCCTCCACGGCCGCCCCCTGGATGACGCCCTGAAATACCTCCGGGAGGACCGGGGAACCCTCTTCCTCCTCGACCGGAAGAACACCGGCCCGGCAGTGGCCGCCTTCCTGAAGGACCGTGGATTTCCCGACCGCCCGGCGGTACTGGCGGAGAACCTGGGCTACCCGGAGGAGCGAATCCTCCGGACCACCCTCTTCGGCCTTGCCGGAGAAGGGCAGGTCGGGGAGCTCGCCCTGCTCCTTCTCGGACCGGGGTCCCTTCCGCCCGGAAGTTTGGGAGTGCTCCCCGACGAATGGTTCGTCCGGGCCCCGGGGGTGCCCCTGTCCAAGGCGGCCTGCCGGGCCCTGGTTACCTCGCTGCTCCATCCCCTGGACGGACAGGCCGTCCTCGAAATCGGCGCGGGCTCCGGCGGTATCACCGTGGAGCTGGGCCGACGGACGGGAACCGGAACGGTCTTCGCCGTGGAGCGTTCGGCGGACGCCCTCGCCGCCGCCCGGAAAAACGCTGAACGGGCCGGGTGTCTCCCGGTCCGCTTCGTGGGAGGTCAGGCTCCGGAGGCTCTGGCTTCCCTCCCCCGGTGCACCAGGGTCGTGGTGGGAGGCCACGGCGGTGCCGTCGAGGCCGTTATCGAAGCCGCATGGGAGAAGCTCCTGCCCGGCGGAAGACTCCTGGCGACGGCGAACATGCCCTCCACGGCCGACAGGGCATGGAAAGCCCTCAAAAGTCTCGGAAGCCGCCCCGAAGTGCTCCACATCGCCCCGTCCTCCTCGGCGGAGGCAGGCGGCTCATGGATGCTCACGGCGGCAAACCCCGTGTTTCTCGTCTATGCGGACAGGAATGCAGACAAGGACGGTTCGGACCATGAACACAACTGAAAAAAACATACTCTTCGTGGGGGCGGGCCCCGGAGACCCGGAACTCCTCACTCTCAAAGGGAAAAAAGCCCTCGAGGAAGCCGGGCTGGTGCTCTACGCCGGCAGCCTTGTGAACGCCGAGCTCCTCGATTTTTGCTCTCCGGGGTGCGAACGGGCGGACTCCTCCGGCCTCTCCCTGGAGGAACAGGTGGCCCTCATGGCGGACGCTGCAGCCCGGGGGATACCGGTGGTGCGCCTTCACACGGGGGACCCGAGCCTCTTCGGCGCCGCGGCGGAACAAAAGCGCCTCCTGGAGAAACAGGGCTTTTCCGTGAAGTTCATCCCCGGTGTCAGCAGCTTCCAGGCCGCTGCGGCCGCCCTGGGCATCCAGTACACCGTCCCCGGGGGAAACCAGACGGTGATCTGCACCCGCAGGGCCGGGCGCACGCCGGTGCCCCGGGAGGAAGACCTCCGCCGCCTCGCCGCCGTCGGGACCACCATGGTGATCTTCCTGAGCGCGGACCAAGCCGAAGCCGTGGCGGAAGACCTCGTGGAGGGGGGCTTCTCCCCCGGTACCCCGGCGGCATGCGTCTACAGGGCCTCTTGGGAGGACGAGAAGATTCTCACCGCTCCCCTCGCCGAACTCCCGGCTCTCATGAAGAAACACGGCATCGTCCGCCATGCCCTTATCATCGCCGGGGAATGCCTCGCCGCAACGGACGCCCGCAGCCTACTCTATTCCCCCTCCTTCTCCCACGGCTGCCGGGAGGGAGCGGAATGAGGGCCGCTTTTTTCTGCTTCTCCGCTCCCGGCGAGGCCCTGGCCGGGCGACTCGCCGAGGGAGGAGACGAAACGGTGGTCAGGGTGGCCCCCGGGGCTCTCTCCGAAACGGTCGCCCGGTGGTGGACCGCCGCTGACGCCCTGGTCTTCGTCTCCTCCCTCGGAGTGGCGGTCCGGGCTGCTGCCCCCCATCTCCGGGACAAGGAGACCGACCCTGCGGTTCTCGTGGTCACTGAGGACGGCTCCACGGTACTCCCCGTCACCTGCGCCCACCTCGGCGGAGGAAGGGACTTCGCCGAAAGGATCGCCGGCAGGACCGGAGCCTCTCTCCTGCTCACCACCAGCAGCGACCGGGCCGGTCTCACCGCCCCGGACCTCCTGGCCTCTCGCCGGAGCTGGAAGCTCCTGGGCAGGGCAGGCCTTCCCGCCGTGAACCGGGCCTTTCTTGAAGCGAGAGTCATCTCCTGGTGGACCGACGTGCCCGCCGCCCTTCCCCCCATGCCGGAGGGCTACCGTCCCGCCCAGTCTCCCGGCGAGGCCTCGGTCATCATCTCCCCCTACGGAAGGGATCTCGCCCCCCGGCAGGTCCAGCTCGTTCCCCGGTGCATCGCCGCCGGCATGGGCTGCCGGAGGGGAACGGACCTGGATACCCTGCGGAGGGTACTCTTCCTGGCCCTGGAGGCGGAAGGGCTTCCGGCGGAAAGCCTGGCGGAGATCCGCACCGTGGAGGAGAAGGGGGACGAACCGGGCCTCTCGGCCCTGGCCGGAGAACTTGGTGTCCCGGTCGTGGTGGTGGACCGGGAGGAGATCCTCTCACTGGACGGGGACTTCACTCCCTCGGCGGCATCCCGCCATCTCGGCCTTCCCGGCGTGGCCGAACCCTGCGCCGCTTCGGCGGGACCTCTCCTCGGCAGGCGGACCGCCTCCGACGGTGTCACCGTTGCCTTCTCCCTGCTTTCGCACCCGGAAGGCGGAAGGCTCACCGTCCTCGGTACGGGCCCCGGGGACGGCAAATACCTCACCCTCGAGGGACGGCGGGCTCTCGAGGAGGCCGATGCCGTGGTGGGATACCGCCGCTACGCCGAACTCCTTCCCCCGGCCTGGCTCCGCGGGAAGACCGTGGAGACCTACTCCATGGGGGAGGAGGAAAAACGGGTGGAGAGGGCCGTTTCTCTCGCCGAAGGGGGGAACAGGGTGGTCCTTCTCTCCGGGGGTGACCCGGTACTCTTCGGCCTCGCGGCCCTTGCCCTCCGCACGGCCCGGGGACGGGTTCCGGCATCGGTGATTCCGGGGGTCACCGCGGCCCAGGCCGCGGGGCTCATGACCGGAGCTCCCTACGTAAACGGCCTGGCGCTCCTCTCCCTGTCCGACTACCTCCAGCCATGGGAGAATGTCCGGCAGGCCCTGGAGGGCGCCGCTCGGTCGGGCCTCACCATTGCCCTGTACAACCCGGTGAAGCGCGAACTGGACGAGAAGCTGGCGGCGGTGCGGGAGATCTTCGGCGCAGCGGGGTACAGTGAAGTCCACCTCGTCCGGGACGCCGGACGCCCCGGCGCCTCGGTCCGGCGGCTCCCCCTGGAATCCCTGTCGGCGGACGGCGTGGACATGCGCACCCTTCTGCTTCTTCCCGGGTCGTCGGTGGAGCGCGTGGGGGACCTTCTGCTGGACCGGAGGGGTTACCGGGCGGAGCGGGCCGGAGAACGGGAGGCGAACTCATGAAGAACCTCTTCTGCATCTCCCTGGACTACACGGCCGCCTCCACCGCCGAGCGGGACAGGGCGAAAAACGCATGGGTCTCCCTCCCTGCCCTCAGGGAGAAAGGGCGCATCCTCGAGGCGGTCCCCGTGTCCACCTGTAACCGGACGGAAATCTATCTCCGCCTGCCTCCGGGCGCTACCGTGCCGGAGGAGCTTCTCCACCCCCGGGCCCGGACGCTCTCCGGGGAGGAGGCTGTGCTTCACCTCCTTCGGGTGCTTCTCGGCCTGGAGAGCATGGCCTGCGGCGAGTCCTCCATCGTGGGTCAGGTCCGGGAGAGTTACGGGGAAGCGGGCGACCTCTGCGGCCCCTGGCTCCACCGCCTCTTCCAGGGCTGCCTCCGGATGGCCAAGCTCCTGCGGACCTGCTACCACCCTGGCCGGGAACCCTCCGTGCCCCGGCTCATGGCGGGAAAGCTCCGGGATCACCCCTCCTTTCCTTCCGTTCCGTCCCTTGTCGTTGGGGCCGGGAAGATGGGGGAAGAAACGGCCCGGATCCTTGCGGGGCTGGCCGTTCCCCTGTCGGTGACCAACCGTTCCCCGGGGCGGGGCCGGTCCCTGGCGGAAACTTTGGGGGTGCCCTTTCTTCCCTGGGAGGAATGGCGGGGGCGGGCGGCGGCCTTCGACGCTCTTTTCTTCTGCACGGGAGCTCCGGAACCCCTCTTTTCTTTTGCCGAGAGGAAGGAAGGACAGAGGATTTTCGACCTCGGCTCCCCTCCCCAGGTGGAGCGGAGCGCAGGGGTCTCCCCGTTCCTCCTGGCTATCGACGATCTCGCGGGCGAGGCGGCGGAAACAGCGGCGGAGTACCGCACAAAACTCAGGCGGCTCGAGAGCGAGGCGGCCGAGGCGGCCCGGTCAGTCTGCGCGGAGCTCGCCTCCCTTTCGGCGGAGACCTACAAGCGCCTCGTCCTGCTCCGGGCGGAGCGCATCGTGGAAGAACGGGCCGAGCTCACGGCCCGGAAAACCGGCGCCGATAGGGAATCTCTCCGCCGCATGGGATGGAGCGTGGTGAAGGCCCTCCTCTCCCCCGCCTTCGCCGAATCGGACCCCCACGCCCGGAGGCTCTGGAAAATTCTCTCCGGCGACATGGAGGAGCCGGTCGATGACTGAGCCGCAGCCCGGGAACTTCTCCCTCATGATCTGCCTCTCCCCGGCCTCGGGCCCGATCCTCGTGGTTGGAGGAGGTCCCGTGGGCCTTCGGAAGATCCGCACCCTCCTGAACGGGGGGGCCGCCGTTGACCTCGTCTCCCCGGAGGCCGTGCCGGAGCTGCAATCCCTCGCCGCGAAGGGGACCATCCGGTGGGAGCGCCGAACGGCGGAACGAAAGGATTTTTCGGTGCACCGCCTCGCCCTGCTGGCCCTTCCCGCGAAGGAGACGGCGGACGTCCTCCCCCTGGCGGAGGGGACGGGGTGCCTGCTCAACTGCTGCGGCGCGCCGGAACTCGGTTCCTGGGCCCTGGCGGCCCAGTTCCGGTGGGAAGACTTTGTGGTCGGCGCGGGAAGCGGCGGCGGAAACCCCGCCGGGTCGGCCGCCCTGAAAAAACGGCTCCGGCACAGCCTCGAAAACACAGAAGAAAAAAAGGAGAACCGCCCATGAAACTGCTTACCAGGGGCAGCACCCTTGCATTGCTGCAGGCGGAACGGATGGCCGTTCCTCTCCGGGAGAAGGGCGTGGCCGTGGAGATCGTTCCCTGGTCCACCCGGGGCGACCGGGACACCGTCAGCCCCCTCTGCTCCTTCGGCGGGATGGGCGCCTTCTCCGGCTGCATCGAGGAGGCCCTCCTCTGCGGAAATGGGGACGGGGCCGTCCACAGCCTCAAGGACGTTCCCTCCTGCTGCCGTGACGGCCTCGAGATCGCCTCGGTCCTCCCCCGGGATTCCGCGGAGGACGTGCTTGTCTCCCGCAAGGGGCACACCCTGGAGACCCTGCCGGAAGGGGCCGTGGTGGGCACGTCGAGCCCCCGCAGGAAAGCCCAGCTCCTCCGGGTCCGGCCCTGCCTCTCCGTCCGGGAGATCCGGGGGAACCTCACCACCCGCCTGAAAAAACTGGAGGATGGCCTGTACGACGCCCTCGTCCTCGCCGCCGCCGGGCTGGAGCGCATGGGAATCCGCTCCCCCGGGACGAAGAGTCTTCCCTTCCTCCCCGCTCCCTGCCAGGGCATCATCGCCCTGGAGGCGCCCCTTGACTCGCCCCTCTTCTCCCTGGGCCGGTCGGTCGCCCACCGGGAGACTTTTCTCTGCTCCCTGGCCGAGCGCTCCTTGCTTCGGACCCTCGGGGTAGGATGTCATGTCCCCTTCGCCGCCCTCGCCCGCATGGAGGGCCGGATCCTCGTCCTCGAGGCGGAGATTCTCGATCCCCACGGCCGGGAGAGCGTCCGCCTCTCCTGCTCCTGCCCCGTCGCTTCCGATGAGGAGGCCGTCAGGGCCGGGGCGGCCCTGGGCGAACGGTTCCGGGAATCGCCGGAGGCAGTGCGGCTGTTCGCCGAGAGCCTGGCGGGAGCGGAGGGACGGCCATGACCGTCCACCTCGTGGGGGCGGGATGCGCCGGCCCCCTGTGGATCACCCTCGAAGGAATGGAACTCCTCCGGCGGGCTGACGCCGTAGTCTACGACAGCCTCATCCACCCGGACCTGCTCCAGCTCGCCCCCCGGACGTGCGAATTCCACGCCGCCGGCAAGCGGAAAGGGAGGACAAGCCTGAAACAGCCGGAGATCAACGCCCTCCTCGCGGAACTTGGAAAGGCGAAGGAAACGGTGGTCCGCCTGAAGGGCGGAGACCCCTTCGTCTTCGGCCGGGGGGGCGAGGAGGCCCTCGCCCTGGAAAAGGAGGGCATTCCCTGGACTTACACCCCGGGGATCACCGCCGCCATCGGAGGTCTCGGAAGAGCGGGCATCCCACCCACCCACCGCGGCCTGGCCGACTCCCTTACCCTTGCCACGGGACATTCGGAGGACAACGGCGCCCCCCGGGAAGCACTCTGGAAGGCCGTCGCCGAAGGAAGAGGCACCCTGGCGGTCTACATGGGAGCCTCGTCCTGGGGCAGCCTCGCCCGGTTCCTGGAAGCGAACGGCATGGCCCCGGACACCCCCTGTGCGGCGGTCACCAGGGGCGGGTGGGGATGCGCCTCCACGGTACGGTTTCCCCTGGCCGGCAGTCCCCCGGTTCTGCGCGCCCCCGCCGTCGTGACGGCGGGCGGAACGGCCGGCCTTGCCCTCTCCCCCGACCGGGGTCCCCTGGCGGGTCTGAAGGTCGCCGTGGTCCGCCCCTCCCCCGAGAGCTGGGACACCGCACGATTCCTGGAGGGCCTGGGAGCCGACGGCTTCAGCCTCCCCCTCCTCGCGGAGGAGGAACTGCCCTTCCCCGGTGAGGAGGACCTCCTTGCGCGGGCGAACTGGATCGTGGTCACAAGCCCCAGGGGCGCCGCCCTCCTCCCCCGGAGGACCGACCTGCGGACCCTCCGGGGGAACATCGCCTCTATCGGCCCGGGTACCACGTCCGCCCTCGCCCGCACGGGCCTCAGGGCGGACGGCGAGGCCGGGCCCTCCACGTCGGAGGCTCTGGCGTCCCTGCTCGCCGGACGGGTAAAGCCCGGGGAGCTCGTCGTCTTCTTCCGGAACGAGGCGGGGTCCTCCCTCCCGGAGGACGCCGTGCGCGCCCGGGGAGCGGAGGTCGTGAACATCCCTGCCTACCGCATGGTCCCGAGCCTGCCCCCCGGATGGGAGAGCTACCCATCCCTGTGGGAGGAGACGGGACTGGACGCCGCAGTCTTCGGCAGCACCGCCCTGGTTCGGGCCTGGAAAACGGCGGGCCTGTCCCTGCCGGAGGGTACGGTTCCGGTGGGGTGGGGAAGGCCCTGCGCCGCGGCTGCGGAACTCCTCCTGGGACGGAAGCCCCTCGTGATGGCCGAGCCGACCATGGAATCCCTCGCCGCCCTGCTGGCGGAGCTGAAAAATCGAAAATCGACGGAGGAAAAAGAATGAACGGAATGATAAACCGAATGCGCCGCCTGCGGGAGCACCCCGTCCTGGCGGAATTGGTGCGGGAGGTCTCCCTCGAGCCGAGACAGATGATCCTTCCCCTCTTCACGGTTCCCGGCACGGGGGTGCGAAAACCCGTTCCCTCCCTGCACGGGGCGGACCACATCTCCCCTGACCGCCTGCACGAGGCGGTGGACACCGCCCTGGAGGCGGGAATCCGGTCCTTCCTGCTCTTCGGGCTCCCCTCCCGGAAAGACCCCCGGGGGACGTCCGCCTGGGCGGAAGACCAGCCGGTGCAGCAGGGACTCAGACGGCTGAAGGAGCGCTACGGCAGGGAAATCCTTCTCGTCACCGACGTCTGCATGTGCGAGTACACCGACCACGGCCACTGCGGCCTTCTGAAGGAGGACGGCACCGCGGACAACGACCCCACGGTCCTCGAGCTCGGCCGCATCGCCCTCAGCCACGCCCGGGCAGGGGCGGACATGGTGGCCCCTTCCGCCATGATGGACGGTCAGGTGGCCGCCATCAGGAGGGCCCTGGACAACGGGGGATTCTCCTCCCTGCCGGTGATGAGCTACAGCTCCAAGTTCTCGTCCGCCTTCTACGGTCCCTTCCGGGACGCAGCGGGCAGCGCCCCCTCCTTCGGGGACCGGCGGTCCTACCAGATGGCCTCCACCAACTGGAAAGAGGCCCTCAGGGAGTCCCTTCTCGACGAGGAGGAAGGGGCCGACATCCTCATGGTGAAACCCTCCCTCCTCTATCTTGACATTCTCTCCCGGCTCCGGGAGTCCACCCTGCTGCCCCTGGCCTGCTACCTGGTGAGCGGCGAGTACATGATGCTCCGCCATGCGGCCAACGCCGGTTCCCTGGACGGTCCCAGGGGTCTCCTGGAGGCCCACCTCGCCCTCCGCAGGGCGGGAGCGGACATTTTGATCACCTACGCCGCCGTGGAAGTGGCCCGCATGGTCACAGGGAGGTAAAGACCTCCCCGGCGGCGGCGAGAGTCTCCTCCGCCACCTCCCGGCCGTGGGCCAGGGAGACGAAGGCTGCCTCGAAGGGCGACGGCGCGAAGTACTGCCCCCTTTCCTCCATGCCGTGGAAGAAAGAGGGGTATTTCGCCCCGTCCGTCCCCTTCACCTCCCCGAGGTTCCGGGGGAGCCGGGAAGCGAAGAACAGCCCCAGCACCGAGCCGAACCGGGAGACCGACAGGGGGATCCCGGCACGGGAGGCGGCGTCCTTCAGTCCGTCGGCAAGCAGGACGGCCGTCTCTTCCAGACGGTCGTAGACGCCTTCCCGCTTCAGCACCCCGAGGGTGGCCAGTCCCGACGCCATGGCCAGGGGGTTCCCCGAGAGGGTTCCCGCCTGGTACACCGGCCCGAGGGGTGCAAGCACCTCCATGACCTCCCGGCGCCCGCCCGCGGCCCCAACGGGAAGCCCCCCGCCGATGATCTTTCCCAGGCAGGTGAGGTCGGGGACGATACCGGCTCTCTGCTGGGCGCCCCCTTCGGGGACCCGGAAGCCGGTGATCACCTCGTCGAATACCAGCAGGGCGCCGTTCTTTTCCGTGATCTCCCGCAGGAAGGGCAGAAAGCCTTCGCTAGGGGGCACCAGGCCCATGTTCCCCGCCCAGGGTTCCACGATCACGGCGGCGATACGGCCGCCGAAGAGACGGAAGGCCTCGGCGACCTTCTCCTCGTCGTTGTAGGGCACAACCACCGTGGCGGACGCCACGGAAGCAGGCACTCCGCCGCTGTCGGGATGTCCCAGAGTCAGGGCGCCGCTCCCGGCGTTCACCAGCATGCTGTCCGAGTGGCCGTGGTAGCACCCTTCGAACTTCACCACAAGATCCCGCCCCGTAAACCCCCGGGCAACCCGAAGGGCCGTCATCACCGCCTCCGTCCCCGACGAGACGAACCGGAGCAGCTCCATGGAGGGGAAAACCCCCTTCACTTCCTCGGCAAGCTCCACCTCGGCGGGACAGCACGCCCCGAAGGACGTGGAGTATGACGCCGCGCGGCAGACGGCCTCCACCACTTCGGGGTGGCCGTGGCCGAGGATGAGGGGGCCCCAGCTCCCCACGTAGTCGGTATAGCGTTTCCCCTCCACGCTGTAGAGGTAGGGGCCCTCCCCCCGGAAAAAGAACAGGGGATCTCCCCCCACGCCCCGCCAGCAGCGGACAGGGCTGTTCACTCCCCCGGCGAGGGATTCCTTCGCCCGGGCAAACCACTCCGCACTCGTCGCCATAACAATCAACCTCTCTTTCTCTGCCCACAGCATGAGCATTCTACGGCAGGGGGAGTGCCGCCGGGCACAAGGTGAATTCTCCCCGCCGGGGACGAAGAAATCTCGCTCCGCGCGCTTTGCGGAGAAATCCCCCCGGGGCGGGGGTGCAGTTGTCACGAACGACAATCTGCACCCCCCCGCCCAAGCGTTCCCCAATGACGCTCCCCGCTGAGGTGCGGATTTAGGAATATAGTCCCGCCTTTTACCATCCCCACAGTACGGGGATTGCCGCCAGGCAGACCGTCGCCGCCATGGCCGCCACCAGTGTGGCGAGGTTCCACACGAACAGGGACCGGACCATCCGCCCCGGAAAGATGCCGATCCAGAAGGCGATGTCCTGCCGCAGCACCCGGGAGAGCACAGCGAGCATGTTCCCCGTCAGCAGGGCCAGCACCGCCTGGGCGGTGGTAAGGCTCCCCGACGCCAGGGCGCCCCCCGCCACCCCGAGGGCCGCGTTGACATGGGCGAAGGACGCCGCCGCCACGGTCCACCCCGCCGCCGAAAGCAGCGGGAAAGAGGCTCCCCTGGCCTCGATACATTCCTGGAGGGCGGGGGTGACCAAGTAGGCCAGGGCGTAGAAGGCCCAGGCGGGCGGCAGGGTCCTCACCAGGGTCCCGAGGAAGGAGAAATCCCTTCCCTTCCGTCCTTCCTCACCGCTGCCGGCGGTTATTTCGTCCCCTGCGCTCCCCCTCCCCCGGAGAAGGAACAGGAAGAACAGGAAGCGGCAGAAGCTTCGGGCCAGCACGGCCAAGGAGTAGATAGCCCCCGCCGTGCCCGCGAGAGCCGCCGCCACGGGAAAGGAGACGAGCCACCGCTTCAGGTAGCCGGGAAAGGACTGGAGCAGAGTGCCGAACAGGGCTTCCCGCTCCGAGAGGATCCCCTGGCCGTAGGCTTCCGCCACGAGAGCCGCCCCCGCCCGGGAGGATCCCAGGCTCACTCCGAGGGCGAAGAGGACCTGGGCCGGAATCCGAAGACGGCGCAGCCGAGGCAGCAGGGAGCCCAGAAACCGTTCGGGGAGGGACAGGGCGATGATGGCCTTTCCCAGGGCGAGCCCGCCCGACACGGACAGGGCCAGGAGCCCCATGCCCTTCAGCAGTCCGCTCCAGTCGACGCTTCCCACGGTCCCTTCCTCTCCTTCCACGCTCCCCCGCCGGTCATCTCCGGCGGAGGAGCTCCACCACGCTCAGGTACTCCCCCGAAGGGACGAGAGCCCCATCCCCCTCCACGATTCGCTCGTCCTCCATGCCCGCCCGGTCCACCCGCAGGATGGTCTTCCACGGGCCCGTGGACTCCACCACCGACCGGAGCTCTCCGCCGAGGGCCGAGGGTTTGTAGATGGCCGCCCCGTCCGACGCGGCGAGCATGGCCCGCACCCGCTCCGCCGGCGCAGTGCCGGGAATCACCGACAGGCTCTCGTCCCCGAGGGCGAGAAACCGACCCGCCCTGGACGAGGCCAGGGAATGGGCCGAAATGCCCGGGACAAGTCCCAGGGAGAGTTCCGGGATTTCTTCCTTCAAAAGATCGTAAAGATAGGCCGCCGTGGCGTACAGGGCGGAGTCCCCGATCACCGGCAGGGCCAGGGAGGACACTCCTTCCCAGAGGGGGCGGGTCCTCCGCAGCTCATCCCGGAGCAGGGCGTCCCTCCGGGCATCGTCCCGCTCCATGGGGAAATGGAGGGGGGTGGTCTCCCGGTCCAGGTGAGCGCCAAGGATGGTACCGGCGACGCTCTCCCGGCCTTTCCCCGACAGGGGGACGAACACCGCCCCGGCCTCCCGGAGGATGCGCAGCGCTTTCAGCGTAACAAGTTCGGGATCGCCGGGGCCGAGGCCCACTCCCCAGAATTTCATGGCCTTTTTCCTCCTTCAGGGTGCAGCACGCCCCGCAGCCATTCCACCCCGTCCTCCAGCCGCAGGAGGGACGGGCGGCTTACAAGCTCTTCAGGCACCGGCACGATCCGGGCGTTCCCGAGACCGGAAATCCACGGCCTCGCCATTACATCGCCCGCCGCCGGATTCATGGCCCCCACCTGCACGAGGTAGACGTCGATCCCCTCCCCGGCGAGGGCGAGCAGCCGCTCCTCCCCCCACGGGGCCAGAGGGCTCCCGAGACGGAGAGGGACCGCACCGGACGCGGCGTTCTCCCCCCCGGCCAGGGCGATCACCCGGGCGGCCCAGGAGGAGGGGGAACATGTCATCAGCCCCCTGGAAGAGCTTTCCAGGAAGACCCGGGGACGCTTCCCCGCCGGGACGGTGCGCTCCAGGGCGGACACCGTCTCCCGCCAGGGCAGTGCCGGGTCCGCAACGCCGACGAGAGCTCCCAGCCGGGCGAGGTAGGCCTCCATGGTCTCCCAGGTTGGCGGCGACAGGGAGACCACCGGCACGCCGGCCTTCTCCAGGAGCCGGATCACCCCTTCCGCCGCCGCCTCTCCCTGGGGCCGCAGCAGCACCAGGTCCGGGCGAAGGGCGAGGATGCGCTCCCCGTCAGCCCGCATGGGCAGTACCGGAACTCCAGGGAAAAGGATCGGATCGTCGGATGCCGACACTCCGGCGATGGCGTCTCCCGCGCCGAGGGCCAGGAGGTTCTCGCTGTGCCCGGCGTAGAGGGAAACCACCCTCCGGGCTGCTTGCTCCAGGACCGCGGTCCTGCCGCTGTCGTCGGAAATCCGGATCTCCCCTGATGCGGGAAGACAGGCCGCAAGCAGCAGAATCAGAACGGCCGGAAGGGTCAGACGGCCCGCCACAGCACCCGTTCCCCTTCCCCGCCCCCCCGCCCGAGGGGTGCGAAGGAGACGCCGTACACCGAGGAAAGAACGTCCCCGGTGAGGACGTCCTTCACCTTCCCTGACGCGGCGAGGCCGTCCCGGCCCAATATCCAGACACAGTCGCCGAACTCCGCCGCGAGGTTGATGTCGTGAACCGCCGCCACCACGATCTTCCCCTCCCGGGCGGCCTGCCGGAGATACCGGAAGAGGGCCAGGGTGTGCCTCGGGTCCAGGGCTGAGGAGGGCTCGTCGAAGAGGAACACCTCGGGCTCCTGGGCGATGGCCTGGGCGATCATGGTCCTCTGGCGCTCGCCCCCGGACAGGGTGGTCAGTGACCGATCCAGCAGGTCCTCAAGCTCCATGGCCTCCGCGGCCCGCCGCACCGCCTCCCTGCCCCGGACATCGGGGCCTCCGAAGAACTTCCTGTGGGGGAGCCGCCCCATGGCGATGACCTCCTCCACGGTGAAGGGAAAGTTCAGGGAAGGAGACTGGGTCACCACGCCCACCAGGCGGCCCCGCTCCCGGGAGGGGAGGGACGCGGCGTCCCGTCCGCGGAAGGTTACGGTTCCGCTGTAGGGGAGAGCGCCCCCGAGGGCCCGGAGCAGGGTGCTCTTTCCGCTGCCGTTGGGGCCGAGGATGAAGGTCAGGGCACCCGGGGGAAAGTCCCCGGAGATTCCCCGGAGGACCGTTCTCCCGCCGTATCCTGCCGAAAGATCCCGCACCGAAAGACCCGTCATGCACCTTTCCCCCTTTCTCTCACAAGAATCCAGCAGAACACCGGTCCCCCGGCAAGGGCCGTGATCACTCCCACGGGCAGCTCGCCCAGGGATCTCGCCAGACCGTCGGCACCGGCGAGAAGCACCGCCCCGCCCAGGAAGGAGGCGGCGAGCAGGGGCCGGTGGGACGGTCCCAGGACAAGCCGCACGAGGTGGGGCCCCACCAGTCCGACGAAGCCGATGATGCCGAAGGAGGCCGCGGTGAAGGCCGTCGTCAGGGAGGCCAGCACCAGCAGAACCGTCTTGATCTTCCCCTCTTCCACCCCGAGGAACACCGCCCGGTTCTCGCCGAGGGAGATGGCGTCCAGATCCCTGCCCCACCACAGGGCGGCGCCGAAGAGCAGGGCCGCCCCTGCGCACACCGCCCCGGCCTCCCTCATGGATGCCCCGGAGAAGCTCCCCATGAGCCAGAGCACGATGGCCGACACCCTCTCGTCCGCCAGGGCCTTGAAAAGGGTCACCCCCGCCGAGAGGACGGAGCTCACCACGATGCCCGACAGGACCATGGAGAGCTGCTCTCCACGCCCGGAAAGCCGGGAGAGCAGCAGGGCCAGCCCCAGAGCGGCCAGGGCCCCCGCGAAGGCGGCCCCGGAGACCCAGATCCCCCCCAGGGAAATGGCCAGGGACGCACCGAAGGCGGCCCCGGCGGCGATGCCCAGGGTGTAGGGCTCAGCCAGGGGATTCCCGAGCACGCCCTGGAGGACCGCCCCCGACACCGCCAGGGACGCCCCCGCGCCCAGGGACGCCAGCAGGCGGGGTAAGCGGACCGAGCGGACCACCAGGATTTCCTGGGGTGAGGCCGCCGGGGAGGGCGACAGGAGAATCTCCGCCACCGCCGCCGGAGAAAGGGGCATGTCCCCCGCGAGAAGACGCCACAGAACCGCTCCACCCAGAAGAAGGAGCAGCCCCGCGAAAAACAGCCTTCGTCCCGGTCTTCCCGACGCCCCGGTCACTGCCTGCTCCCGGAGGCCTTCCGGATATGGTCCGCGAACAGCTCCGCCAGGCCTTCTCCGTCGCCGAGGCCTTTCATGACAGCCTCCACGCTGTAGCCTTCCTTCCGGAGCACGGAGATCCACGATTCCGGGTCGTCCTCGTCGGCCATATCGTTCCGGGCATGGTCGCCGGCCACCACCATGAACGGGACGAGGGTCACCTTCCCGGGCTTCAGGGCGGCCAGGCGCCGCTTCACGCCCTCCAGATCGGGGAAACCTTCCACCACGCCAAGGACGAACGGCAACCTTTCCTCGTCGAAGATCATCTGCATCTGCGAATAGGCGGCATTTGCACCGTGGTGGGTGCCGTGGCCCATGAACACCACGATCTCGCCGTCGTCGGCAAGGGAGCCGTATTTCGTCTTCAGAAGCTCCGCCGTCTTCCGGTAGTCCTCGAGGGTCGTGAGGAGAGGGGTACCGAGGGAGAGCCGGGAAAAGCCGTACTTGCCCCGGACCGTCCCCAGGGTGCGGACCACCGACGCGAGCTGGTGGAATTCCTCGCCGGCTATAATATGAAGGGACTGCACCGTCACCGAGGTGAATCCCTCGTCCTGCATCTTCGCCAGGGCGATGAGGGGGGAGTCTACGGCAAGCCCCTCCTCCTTGAGGATCTTCCTGCGGATGATGTTCGACGTGTAGGAGAGCCGCACCTCCGCATCCGGAAACGTCTTCCGGGCCGTCTCCGCGATTCGGTCGACGGCTCCCCGGGCCTCGGGCTCGGAGGTTCCGAAGGCCACGAGCAGAATACCCCTCTTTTCCGATCCGGCCTTTTCCGACGCTGCGGCCGCGCCCGCAAGCAGGCCGACAGCCGCAAGTCCCAGCAGCAGTAATGTTGCCATGTTCTTCCTCATCCTGTTCTCCTCCCGAAATGATGAAAGATGTCCGGGGAATGCTCCGGGAAGAAAGGAATCCACCGCCCGCTTCCGAAAACGAAAGGGGCCGTCCTGTGCGGATCGGCCCCTTTGAATGGATGCGGTTTCGGCGGTGGTGCTGCGAAAAGGCGGCCTCGATTCCTCGCGAGTCTTCCCTGGTTCCGCACGACCGGTCTCCTGGCTTGCCTTCGTCCTCCCCCATCCCTTCCCGGAGGTTTCCCCTCCAGTGGACCGATGGGTTCGTCAGGCTTACAGCGGCGGGTCCGCGCCGGATTTTCACCGGCTTCCCGAGCATCATGCGGCGAAAGCCCTTCGGGCTTTCGTTCCTGATATTATGACCTCCCGGCGGAGTTTGTCAAGGAAAGGTGTCCGACCTAAATCCGCAGGTTCGTTCCCCAAGAGAAGAGACAGGTCCCCGGACGGGGAAGTGAACCCTTTTCGTTTCCCCGTCCCACGGTTTTTTCTCCTTTTCGGGCGGTTGAAGCTCTTTTCCCCGTTT
>NZ_JAESIH010000071.1 GCF_016756745.1 Aminivibrio sp. | reverse complement strand
GCGTTGGCGGTGATGAAGGGCAGGGATATGGTGGTCTCCGGCATGGAGGAAAGCTCCACCTTGGCCTTCTCGGCCGCCTCGCGGAGACGCTGCACGGCCATGCGGTCGTTCTTCAGGTCGATGCCTTCCTTCTTCCTGAATTCCTCGACCATCCAGTTCACGATGCGCATATCCCAGTCGTCGCCGCCCAGCCGGTTGTCTCCCGCCGTGGCGAGCACCTCGAACACGCCCTCGCCCACGTCGAGAACGGAGACGTCGAAGGTACCGCCGCCAAGGTCGAACACCAGTATCTTGTGCTCTCCCTGCTTGTTTTCCCCGTAGGCGAGGCACGCCGCCGTGGGCTCGTTGATGATCCGGAGGACCTCAAGGCCGGCGATGGATCCCGCGTCCTTGGTGGCCTGCCTCTGAGCGTCTGTGAAGTAGGCGGGAACGGTGATCACCGCCCTGGTTACGGGCTCGCCGAGGTAGTCCTCCGCATCACGCTTCAGTTTCTGAAGAATCATGGAGGAAATTTCCTGGGGCGTGTACTTCTTCCCGTCGATCTCCACCTTGTGGTCCGTTCCCATTTCCCTCTTTATGGAAAGAACTGTCCGGTCACCGTTCACGATGGCCTGCCGCTTCGCGAGCTGCCCCACGAGCCGCTCCCCTTCCTTCGTGAAGGCCACCACCGAGGGGGTGGTGCGGCTTCCCTCCGAATTGGGGATGATGGTGGTCACGTCCCCTTCTTGAACGGCGATGCAGCTGTTGGTTGTTCCTAGGTCAATTCCTACTACTTTCGACATTTATCTCACCTCATGAAATGTAAAAATCAATAATCGACAAAAGGGCCCGAAGGTTCATTCGGTCTCCTGCCGCGCGCAGGATGCCACTTTCACCTTCGCCGGGCGGAGCACCCGCTCCCCGGTGCGGTATCCGGGCTGGATCTCCTCCGTGACGATGCCGTTCTTCTCCGGATCATCCGTCTCCTCGGCGGCCACCGCTTCGTGGACATCGGGAGAGAAGGGCTCCCCCACGGTGGGGATCCTCTCCACGCCCATTCTTTCCAGTACCGACAGGAACTGGCGCCGTACCATGGTCACTCCCTGGAGGATGCTTTTGCCGTCAGCGGCGCTCTCCGCGGCGAGAGCCCTGTCGAGATTGTCCAGCACCGGCAGAAATTCCATGGCCTTCTCTTCTCCGGCCATGATCCGCTCCCGCTGCCGGTCCCGCTCGATCCTCTTCCTGTAGTTGAAGAAGTCCGCCCGGGCCGCGGCCAGCGCCGACATCAACTCCCGGTTCCGCTCCTCGAGATCTGCAATTACAGCCTGGAAATCCACAGCCTCCGGGGCGCCGCACACCTCTTCAGGTGCCGTCTCCTCCGGGGTGGCCTCCGGCTGCTGAAGGGCATCCGTCTCAGGCGCCTCCCGATCCATATCTTCAGGCCGTTCCGCGGCCTTTTCCTTTTCTTCCCTGCTCATGGTTCCTTCTCCTTTCGACGGTTTAGTTCACAAGGGCTTTGTCGAGTTCTTCCGCTATGGCTTCGAGGATGGAGATGGACTTTTCGTAGTCCATCCTCAGCGGGCCGATGAGCCCAAGGATGGTCCTCCGCCCGTACCCTGACGCGGGGACGAGGACAAGGGAACACTCCTTCATTTCTTGCGAAATTTCCTCCCCGATGGTCACGGAGACCCCCTGCTTTACGCTGTAACGCTCCACCATGTCCGCAAGAGCCTGCTCCTGCTCCAGAAGAGAGAGCACCGTCTGAAACTTTCCGATATCCTGGAAGTCGGGAAGGTTGAGGATGTGCTGCGCCCCGCCGACGAACAGCCGGGAGTTTCTTTTGAGAATGGCGTCCATCTGGACCAGGGCCTCCCTGCAGGTATCCCAGACCCGCTCCAGCCCGTCGAGAACGTAGGTGAAGAGGGCATCGCGGACCTGGGCCCAGGGATGACCGCACGCCACGGTGGAGATCTTCCTGGCAAGGTCGTCGAGAATGTCCTGGGAGAGTTCGCAGGGCAGGTTGATGTTGGCATGGTGCACCAGGCCGCCCTCCAGGACGATGAGCATCAGGACGGTGCTGCCTCCGAGGCGGACGAAATTTACCCGCTGGATCTGCACTTCTTCCAGGGCGGAAAGGGCGGCCACCCCCACGCAGTTGGTGGCCTTCCCCAGGAGCTGGGAGACATACCCGAGGATAGAGTCCACTCCCTCCCTCCGATCCCGGATTTCCTTCTTCCATCGTTCCGTCTCTGCCGGGGCGGAACGGCGACGCTGCATTATGGAGTCCACGTAGAGCCGGTAGGCCTTCGATGTGGGGAGCCTCCCGGCAGACGTGTGGGGCTGGTAGAAATAGCCCATCTCCTCCAGGTCGGCCATCTCGTTCCGGATGGTGGCCGGGCTGCTTCCCCGGAGGTACTTTTTCGATATGGTTCTCGAGCCGGCCGGTTCGCCGGTCTGGATATATTCATACACTACCGAAAGTACGATCTCGAGCTGCCGTTCGGTCAGCATGTCACCACCTCCAATTCGTTAGCACTCTTTCATTGTGAGTGCCAACACGATTCCACTGAGAAGTAGAGTAACAATCCGTGATATTATTGTCAAGACTGGTCAGACGGATTTTTTCCATTTTTCCGGCCGGTCAGGGGAGGATGCGGAATGAAAGAACCTGAACGAACCACCATACTTCTGGCACGGCACGGTGAATGCCGGGGAAACACAGAGGGCCTTTTCCGCGGAAGGGTGGACTTTCCTCTCAATGAGCGGGGCCTCCGGCAGGCCGCCGAGCTTGGGGCGGCTCTTCGCCCCTACCGCCCTGAAGCGGTGGTGACAAGCCCCCTGCTTCGGGCAAAAAGCACCGCCCGGGCCATCGCGGACGCCTGTTCCATCCGGGTGGAAGAGGACGAGGGGATCAACAATATCTCCCTCGGCGTCTGGGAAGGGCGGCCGAAAACGGAAATAGCGAAGCACTACCCCGAGCAGTGGAGAACATGGCTTGAAAACCCCGAAGAGCTCACCGTAGAAGGAGCGGAATCTATGGACGACGTTCTGAGGCGTTCCATGGCCGCCCTCGACCGCGCGGTGGCGAAATACCGGGGGAAGACCTTCGCCGCTGTGACCCACAGGACGGTCATCAAACCCCTCCTCGCCGGCTGCCTCGGCATAGCGTCGCCCTATTTCTGGAAGGTCCACATGGACACGGGATCCTACTCCATCCTCGTCCACGACGACCTCCACGGGTATTCCCTCTTTTCGCTGAACAGGACGGACCACCTTTCGGGCTTCACCAGCGAATGGGTGTGACCTTAAATCCGCTCCCCGCCGGGGAGCGGATTTAAGGTGAGCGTACCTTGACCGCCCCGAGGAGACACTATATTATCGGAACGGCATTTACCCATATTCCCGGAAGGAGCTCCCGCCGTGATCGCTTACCCGCTTCCTGCACAAAGCCGTGAAGATCTCCTCGCGGCACTGCGCCGCATCGGTGCCGACCTTCGCTCCAACGCGTACTTCGAACCCAAGAGGGAGCTTCTCTCCCTGTATATTCCGAAAGCCGACTTCCGGGCGGCGGCGTTCCTGAAGCAGGAACTGCTCGCCCGGGGCGGGGACGCCGTGGTGAACCGGGGCGTCATCTCCTGCGAGGCGTCAGAGAGCGCCGTTCTCCTTCTGGGGACCCCGGGGCAGCTTCGGTCCCTGGCGGAGAAACTGGGGGCCCTTCCCTGCTGGGGCCTGCCCGAAATCCGGGAGAGCCTGTCCCGGGCCCTTGCCGGCATGGACAGGTCCGCATGGACATTCCTCTTCCGAGAGGGCAGAGCTCTCTCTCTCGGGAAACGGACCGCCGTCATGGGCATCCTGAACCTGACCTCCGACTCCTTTTACGAAAAGAGCCGGATTCCGTCGGAGAACGATCTCCTCTCCCGGGCGCGGTCCATGGTTGAGGGGGGCGCCGCCGTCCTCGACCTCGGGGCCGAATCCACCCGGCCCGGTTCGGAACCCGTGCCGGAACGGGAAGAACTTGAACGGCTTCTTCCCGCCGTCGCGGCCGTCCGGAAGGCCTTTCCCGAGACGGTGATCTCCGCCGACACATGGAAAGCGAAGGTGGCCCTGGAAGCCGTCCGGGCAGGGGCCGACATCATCAACGACATCTCCGGCCTGGGGTTCGACCAGGATCTCCCCGCAGCGGCGGCGGAGTCCGGAGCGGGGCTCGTCCTCTCCCACATCCAGGGGACGCCCCGGGAGATGCAGAATGATCCCCGGTACGATGACACCGTGGGGGACATCCTCCGCTATTTCGAGGAACGGCTCTCCCTGGCCGAAAAAGCGGGGATTCCGGCGGAAAGGATTATCCTCGACCCGGGACTTGGATTCGGCAAGCGTTGCGAGGACAACCTCAGGATCCTGCGGAATCTGGACGCGTTCCGTATTTTCGGACGCCCCCTGCTTATCGGCCATTCACGGAAGGGATTCATCGGCACCACCCTCGGACTTGCGGACCCGGAGGACCGCCTGGAGGGAACCCTGGCGGTCACGGCCCTCTGCGGCCTGCGCAATGTCGCGCTCGTCCGGGTTCATGACGTGGAGGCCAACGGTCGGGTTCTCTCCATGCTCGGCGCCGTCAGGGAGTGCAGGGGATGAGTACCGTAGCCCTTTCCCTCGGAAGCAACCTCGGAGACCGGCTGCATCTCATCCGCAAGGCCGTCTTCCTTATCAGGAGCGCCGGCCTCGTTGTCCTGGCTTCCAGCGACGTGTTTGAAACTTCTCCATGGGGGATGGAAGACCAGCCCCGGTTTCTGAACGCCTGCGTCCTGGCGGAAACAAGCCTCTCCCCGGAAGAGCTTCTCGACCTTCTGAAGGGGATGGAGGACGCCATCGGCAGAACCCCGGAAAAACGGTGGGGACCCCGGACCATCGACATTGATATTCTTTTTTATGACGGGCTGTCAATTCGGTCGGACCGCCTGACCGTTCCCCACAGGGAAATGGCGAGGAGGACCTTCGTACTTCTGCCCCTGGCCCAGGTGGCCCCTGAATGGCGGCACCCCGAAACGGGACTCACGCCGGAGGAAATGTTCCGCCTTCTGCCCACGGCCGAAGCCGGCGGCATCCTCCGGATCTGCACCCTGTGATACGGCATGATAGGAAAGAGGCGGGGAAAATTCTCCGCCTCCCATATCCCGCTCTTTAGACTGCCGCTTCCTTCAGGGCCTTGAGAACTTCATCCGCGTGCCCGGCCACCTTCACCTTCCTGAAGATCTTCAGGACCTTCCCGCCGGGGTCCGCGATGACCGTTGAACGCTCCACCCCCATATATTCCCTGCCGTACATCTTTTTTTCCGCCCAGAACCCGCAGGCTTCGATGAAGCCGTGGTCCGGGTCGCTCAGCAGGGGAAACGAAATTCCCAGTTTTTCGGCGAACTTCCGGTGGCTCTCCTGCGAATCGGGGCTGATTCCTGCCACTGCACAGTTCAGCGCTTCGAATGCGGGCATCCTGTCCGCAAAGTCCCTCACTTCGCTGGTTCACCCCGAGGTATTGTCCTTGCTGTAGAAAAAGAGGACAAGCCGTTTCTTTGAAAAATCCCCGGCTGTCCACTCTTTCCCGAAACCGTCGGACAGGCTGAACCGGGGCAGCAGGTCTCCTTCCTTCATCTCCCTTTCCCTCCCTTCCCTATATGGCCGGAGAGGCCAGGAGTTCCTTCACTGCCTTCCGGGGGGCCTCACGGCGGAACAGGGGCCGGTCGTCCTTCCGGTAGGCCGCCAGGGTTTCCTCGAAAACGGGAACTCCTTCCTTCCTGTAGAGAACCCCCAGGGGGAAGGGCCCTTCCTGGAGGAGGGCCAGCTCCATGGCCTTGCCGAAATCGTCCTCGTCATGCCCCTCCAGGGTGTAGGTGTTGTCCATGAACCACTTGTAGGTGTTCACGGAGTTGAAGGAGACACAGGGCTGGAAGATGTCCACCAGGGCGTATCCCTTGTGGCGGACGGCTCTCTTGATGATTTCCTTTGTCTGGTCGCCGTTTCCGGCGAAGGCCCGGGCCACGAAGGTCGCTCCCTGGGCCAGGGCGGCGGCAAGAGGATTGAATGGCTGGGCATGGACACCATCCACCTGCACGGAGGTGCGGAATCCTATGGGGCTCGTGGGCGATGCCTGCCCCTTGGTGAGGCCGTAGACCATGTTGTTAAACACCAGGTTGGTGATCCCCGGGTTACGCCTGATGGTATGGGTGAAATGGTTTCCGCCCTCGCCGTACATGTCGCCGTCCCCTCCCAAGGCGATGACTTCCAGGGCGGGGTTTGCCGCCTTGATGGCCGTTGCGTTGGGGAGGGCGCGACCGTGGAGGCCGTTGAAGAAATGGGCCTTCATGTAATGAGGTGTCTTTGCCGCCTGGCCGATCCCTGAGACCATGACCACGTCCAGGGGCCCGAGGCCGAGCTCGACGAGGGCCTTCTTGATGGAGTCGAGGATTTTGATGTCCCCGCATCCGGGGCACCACGAAAGGTCAATACCGGGAAGATCGAACGCCGTGAAGTCCATCATCTGCTGCCTCCTTTGCCGGGAAGAATTTCGCCGAGCCTGTCCGCGACCTCTTCCACCGAGAACTGAAGTCCGTTGTATTTCAGCACCCTTCGGTCTGCCGCCACACCGAAGGTTTTTCGAAGCAGTCCGGCGAACTGGCCGGTACTGTTTCCCTCCACCACGGCGGTGAATGTTGCCTTCCGCAGAAGATCCCCCACCGACGGTGCGAGGGGCCACACCTGCTCGAAGGCCAGCAGGGCCGTATCGTTCCGCCCGAGGCGCTGGAGGGCTTCCCGAACGATGGGGATGGTGGATCCCCAGCAGACCACCAGGTTAGAGAAGGATTCCGGTCCGACCAGCATCGGGGGAAGAGCGCGGGCCGTCATCCCGGCGAGCTTCCGCATCCGCTTGTCCTGCATCCTGGTCCGGAGGTCGAAGTCCTCATAGACATGCCCCACCTCGTCGTGCTCGTGGCTGTCCGCCCCAACGACGCCCTTTCCCCAGCCGGGAACGCCGAAGGGCGAGTAGCCGTCGGGGGTATCCTCGTAGCGACGGTACTCCGCCGCCGTCTCCGGGATCGGGGGGGGTTCGTCCAGCCAGGAAAGGCCGTCCGCATCCAGGTTGTAGAAGGCGTTCATGAAATACTGGTCCGTCAGCACGATGGCCGGCGTCTGATATTTCAGGGCGATTTCAAAGGCTTCCTGGGCCAATCTGAAGGCGCTTTCCATGGTTCCCGGAGCGTACAGGGCCCGGGGAAATTCGCCGTGACCGGAATAGAGGGCAAGCTCAAGGTCGGCCTGCTCCGTCCGGGTGGCCATACCCGTGGCGGGCCCAGGCCTCTGGGAAAGGTGCACCACCACGGGGGTCTCCATAACCCCTGCCAGGCTGAGCCCTTCGGCCATGAGGGCGAAACCTCCGCCTGAAGTGGTCACCAGGGGGCGGGCTCCCGCATAGGCGGCGCCGACAGCCATGTTCATGGCGGCGAGCTCGTCCTCCACCTGCTCCACCACCGCTCCCACTTTTTCGGCGTGCTTCGCGAAGAAGGAGAGCACTCCCGTCGCCGGGGACATGGGATAGGCGGTGACAAAGTTGCACCCCGCCGCCATGGCCCCCAGGGAAACGGCATCGCTGCCGTTGAGGATCGTCTTCCGCCTTCCCGAATTCCGGGGCCGGCCCTGAAGTACCCCCCCTTCACCGGCAATGGAAAGACCAAGTTCGTACCCCTTCGTCACGGCACCGATATTGCGGGTCACCACGTCGTTCTTTCCGGCGAATCGTTTCCTGTAAAACTCCTCCGCCCCTTTCGTCCCCAAGCCGAGCACCCCGAGGAGAACGCCGGCGGCGATGGAGTTTGAGTAGATCTTCCCTCCGGTCTCTTTCGCCATGGACGACAAGGGGATGTTTACAAAGGAAGCTCCAAGGTCTTCAAGCTCCCCCTTCAGTTCCTCCCTGTCGCCGAAAATGACCGTATCGGCGGAGATCCTCTCCATGATGTTCCTGCGCACCTTCTGACTCAGGGCGACCAGAATATCTATTCTGTCAATAAGGGCATCCACAGGTTCAGAGGCTATCCGGAGCTCGGTTGAGTTGTTCCCTCCTCGGACGCGGGACATGTACTCCCTGGAACCGAAGACGCAAAAACCTTCGTCCGCTATGATTCCCGCCAGCATATCCTCCACGGTCTGGATGCCCAGCCCCGCGGCTCCGCACAGGACGCAGCAGACGTCCCGCCTGTTCTCCAGTGATGAAAAGAGCATGTTGATCCTCCCTTCAGTTTCAAGCTGGACTTATTATACCCTCTGGCGCAGAATAGTGCGGAGTCCTTTTCTGTCCGGGACAATCTGGTATAATATGCCGTAGAAACTTTTAGCGATACACGAGCATCTCATCAATGCCGGAAAAAAAGCGGAGGTGATTTTTCATGGGAAAATTTCGATGCCTGTCGTGCAAAAGCGAGTTTGAGCTGGAAGAAAAGGCGGCAGCCATGAGATGTCCCAGATGCGGGAGCAGGTTCGTCGAAGTGCTCGACGCCGCCAACAGGAAGCGGGGAAAGTCCTGGAGCGCCAAGTCGTTCAGCGTGGGAAAAAGCAGCAAGTAACCGGCACGTTTGTTCAGCAGAAACACTTCTTCCGACTACAAGAGAGGGAAGGCCGAAAAAAACGGCCTTCCCTCTCCTTTCCTTCCGGGTAGTCCTGTATTACAGTTCCTTCCGGACTTCTTTGAGGGCTTTCAACGACTCGAAGACCATCAGCAAGGCAAGGACCAGAAGAATGACGGAGGGAACCACGAGGATGTAATTGGGTTTATCGTAGGCCATGTTGTCCTTGATCATAATTCCCAGGGCCGCCACGGTGGTCACGAGCATGAACCACATGGGGACCATGAGGAACCGGTTGTTCTTCTTCAGCCCCTTCGCAACCCAGACTCCGACGGCCAGAAGCGCGAGGGCCGCAACGAGCTGGTTGGACGCGCCGAAAATGGGCCAGATTGCCGCCCAGGCGGGAATGACGTTGCCGGTCGGGCCGTGGGCCTCGGTGAGAAGCAGAGCCATGGCAGCAGCGATGGCAATGACGGTGGCCGTGTACTTTTCCACTTTCATGTTGGTCAGCTCCTGGATCTGGTAGCGGGTCAGACGGGTGGCCGTGTCAAGGGAGGTAAGAAGGAAGGAGTTGATGGCCAGAAGTCCCAGGGACATGCCGATCTTGGGATCGATCCCGACGATGGAGGCGAACTTGCCGAAGCCTTCCGCGTAGGTGATGGTGGGGCCGCCCTTGGCGACGACGCCGCTGATCATAACCGTACCGATGGCGATGACTGCCACGACGCCTTCAAGCAGCATGGAGCCGTAGCCGACGACCACGGAATCTTTCTCTTTCTTCAGCTGCTTGGACGTGGTTCCGCTGCCCACAAGGGCGTGGAATCCGGAGACCGCGCCGCAGGCCACGATGATGAAGAGCATGGGCCAGATGTATTGCCCGTTGGCAACAAAGCCCTTGAAGGCGGGAAGAACGATCTGGAAGTTCTCGCCCTTGCCCATGATCATGCCGATGGCGCCGATGATGACCGCGAAGTACAGGAAGTAGGATGCAAGATAGTCGCGGGGCTGGAGAAGAAGCCACACGGGGAGCGAAGATGCGAGGAAGATGTAGACCATCAGGATCCACCGCCATGTCTCCATGGGAAGCTTGAAGGTCGAGGCCACCCAGGGCGAGTAATTGCCGTACCAGCAGGCATAGATGACGATGGGCACCATGACGATGGTCATGAGCCACAGGGGCACGCGGTACTTGTAGATCAGCACGCCGAACAGAAGGGCCATGCCGATGTACAGGGAGGCGGAGAAGGCCACTGCCGGGTCGGCCGCGAAGGATCCGGCGGAAAGCTGCAGGAACACCGCGACGATGAGGATGAGGGTAAGGATGGTGAAGCAGAGGAAAAGAACTTTTCCTTTCCGTCCAATCCACTTGTCCACCACTTCGCCCACGGACTTGCCGTCATGGCGCATGGACGACACCAGGGCGCCCATGTCATGGGGGCCGCCGATAAAAGCGGAGCCGATAAGGCACCACAGGTATGCGGGCAGCCAGCCGAACATGGAGGCCGCCGTGATGGGGCCGACGATGGGGCCGGCTCCGGCGATGGAAGCGAAATGGTGGCCCAGAAGGACGGCGGGGTGGGTCGGGCAGTAGTCGATTCCGTCAAACATGGTCTCGGCAGGGGTCTTGTTTTCATTGTTCAGAGCATAGGTGCCTGCCATGTAGGAACCATAAATCTTATAACAAATTGCAAACAAGACGACGGCTATTCCAAACAGGATAGCGAGCACTATATTCACCTCCGTAAGAATATGAAAAGAGTGTGAAAAAAAGGATGGAACTGTTATTTTTCCAGCGCACCACCTCCAGACTCGTTTTTCCGTGAACGAAGAAGTTCCAGCGCTTTATCCACAAGGGGGGCAAGGTCCTTGATCCGTTTTTCAAAGCTGCCCCCGGGCGTAAAGGTGTGTACCTCCACATACCCTCGGAACCCGAATAGAAACGACCGGATGGAACATTCCCCGGCAGATTCCGCTCCGTCGACAAATAGATAGCGCTGCGTCATGAGATCGGGCTGGGGCCTGCAGGTCTTCAGAATCCGCTGCCTGTCGGCCTTCCCGTTGTGGCCCCATATGATATAGTCGTCCGCGTAATATCTGCAAACCTCGCCGATCAGCGCG
>NZ_JAESIH010000070.1 GCF_016756745.1 Aminivibrio sp. | reverse complement strand
TGTCATCCTGAGGCCGGCTTTTTGGCCGAAGGATCTCGCCTTTGTTGTCATTCTGAGGGCGAAGCCCGAAGAATCTCGCCTTTGTTGTCATTCTGAGGACCAACCCCGAGATCCTCCCTTCGCTGGGCTCGGGATGCTGCGCGATCGCTTCGCTCAGGATGACAAGAATCAGGTCCTTCCGCGATCGCTATCGCTCAGGAGGACAAAAGCGGTTTGTCATCCTGAGGCCGGCTTTTTGGCCGAAGGATCTCGCCTTTGTTGTCATTCTGAGGGCGAAGCCCGAGATCCTCCCCTCGCTGGGCTCGGGATGCTACGCGATCGCTATCGCTCAGGATGATGTCTGTTCTGTCATCCTGAGGCCGGGTTTATGGCCGAAGGATCTCACCTTTGTTGTCATTCTGAGGGCGAAGCCCGAAGGATCTCGCCCTTGTTGTCATTCTGAGGACCAACCCCGAGATCCTTCGTCGCTATGCTCCTCAGGATGACAAAAGCGAAATGCTCCCCTCGCTGGGCTCGGGACGAAAGACCAGGACCGAGATCCTCCCCTCGCTGGGCTCGGGATGCTACGCGATCGCTTCGCTCAGGATGACAAGAATCAGGGCCTTCTGCGATCGCTATCGCTCAGGATGACAAGAATCAGGTCCTTCCGCGATCGCTTCGCTCAGGAGGACGTCTGTTCTGTCATCCTGAGGCCGGCTTTTTGGCCGAAGGATCTCGCCTTTGTTGTCATTCTGAGGGCCAACCCCGAGATCCTCCCCTCGCTGGGCTCGGGACGAAAGACCAGGACCGAGATCCTTCGCTTCGCTCAGGATGACAAGAACCAGGGCCTTCTGCGATCGCTATCGCTCAGGATGACAAAAGCGGTTTGTCATCCTGAGGCCGGCTTTCTTGGCCGAAGGATCTTGCCTTTGTTGTCATTCTGAGGGCGAAGCCCGAAGAATCTCGCCTTTGTTGTCATTCTGAGGGCGAAGCCCGAGATCCTTCGCTTCGCTCAGGATGACAAGAATCAGGTCCTTCCGCGATCGCTTCGCTCAGGATGACAAGAACCAGGTCCTTCTGCGATCGCTTCGCTCAGGATGACAAGAACCAGGGCCTTTTGCGATCGCTATCGCTCAGGACGACAAAAGCGGTTTGTCATCCTGAGGCCGGGTTTATGGCCGAAGGATCTCACCTTTGTTGTCATTCTGAGGGCGAAGCCCGAGATCCTTCGCTTCGCTCAGGATGACAAGAATCAGGTCCTTCCGCGATCACTTCGCTCAGGACGACAAAAGCGGTTTGTCATCCTGAGGCCGGCTTTTTGGCCGAAGGATCTTGCCTTTGTTGTCATTCTGAGGGCGAAGCCCGAGATCCTTCGCTTCGCTCAGGATGACAAGAATCAGGTCCTTCCGCGATCGCTTCGCTCAGGATGACAAGAACCAGGTCCTTCTGCGATCGCTATCGCTCAGGATGACTGCAACACCCCGAATAATCTAAAAAGGAGGCATCGTCTCATGAACGCCACTCTCGCGAAAAAAGTCGCCCTCAGGGGGCTCCTCATCGCCGCCGTCACCGGGGCCACCATGCTCAGCATTCCGGTGCCCGGCTTCCGGCTCTACTTCAACTTCGGGGAGGGAATCATCTACACGGCTGCCCTGCTCCTCGGCCCCGCGTGGGGTGCGGCCGCCGGCGGCATAGGCGCATCCCTGGCGGATCTCCTCCTCGGGTACCCTCTCTGGGCTCCCTTCACTCTCTTCATCAAGGGAACCGAAGGCTACGTCACGGGAAAACTCGGAATACGGTCGCCCCTTCTCGGCATCACCTCGGGAGCCGCCGTCATGACCGCAGGCTACTCAACCATGGCCGCAGTGCTCTACGGTCGGGCCGCCGCGCCGGTTGAACTGGTCACGGACCTGCTGCAGTGCGGCATGGGGGCCGCCCTTGCCCTGGCGGCGTTGAAGCCCCTCAGGCAAGCTCTTTCCCGAAGTTCCGGAGGCGGGATGTAACAAGCTCCTTCAGCTCCCGGATGACATGCTTGTGCTCCCCTTCCGGGAAGCCGTCCACGGTGGGTTCACGGCGCCGGGTCACCCCGTCCACCGCACCGGCTGAAATGAGGGCGTCCAGGATACATCCGGTCTCATCTTCCTCCGGGCCGATCCATTCTCCGCACCCCCATGCGGTCAAATTTCGGCTGTCGTTCCATCAAAAAGCGATCAGTTTTAGGGAACCTCTGAACAATGCCGATTAATGTGTTAAAAAAACAGATTCTATCGGGTCTCGTGAGGACAAAATATTCTTTTTCTCGGAGCTTCCTTAGATACTAAAACCACTCCGGGAGATAAGAGAATCGCTTCCCCCCCCCCATCGGCACGCACTCGTTCAGCCCCGAAGCACCGCTTCTTCTCTTTCGCGGAAATACGAGACTGTTTTCTTTACCAAATCGTCAAGAGCTCCTTTGTCCGGAAGGCCATTCATCGCGGCGTACGGATTCCCTCCGGGACCCAACGGTTCGGCGGTAATGAAACGATTGCCGCTGTTGTAGCCGATGAGGTACAGCGCCCGAATCACCGTATCGATATCAAGAGAACCGTCGCCGAGAGCAAGGCGGTTGCTGTCTGCAAGATGAAGATTGACCAGCCGTTCCCCTGCCTCGAGAATCGCCGTTCCAAGGTGGGCTTCGGCGCTTTGCATATGATACAGGTCGCCGTTGATATGACGAACTCCCGGATGGCCCACTGCCGCGATATACTCTCCGGCTTCGGCTATTGTATGGACGAGACTCACTTCATCGGCGCGAATAGGCTCCACTGCGGCTTTCACATTATACTGAACAAAAAGATCCGCCGCAATTTTCAACGTCTCCACGCTACGGTGAAACTCGCCGTCGTCGTAGGCATCCGGACGCCCCACGGCGCCGGGGACCACCAGCATGTATGAACCGCCCACGGAGCTTGTAAACGGAACCACCCTGCGAATGTAGTCCACCGCGGCTTGCCGCTGGTGGGGAATATTGGAGGAGAGGTCGTTGTGGACGGAGAACATACCGCACACTCCCGAGACCTTCATATCGTACTTTTTCAGTACGGCAAGAGTCTCCTCCGTCTTATAGCCCAGATCGGGGCCGTACATATTCCCATGGAGCTCTATATATTCCACGCCCGCTGCAGCGAGACGGGCGCACGAATCATCCAGAGTCTCCATACCAAACCCCCAGTTGCTCCATGAGAGTTTTAGACGCTCCTTCAACTTCTCGGGATGCTGTTTCCGTAAAGCATCGAAAGCATCGAGAATGGCGGCGTTCTTCTCTTCAAAACGCTGTTTCTTCAATTTCGCTCCTCCTTCGGCGGCACGCGCCGATCGTATAGGAGGGGGCACCCGGCCCCCGTCCTCTGACACATAGGTACCGTTCGGTAACGGCGGTTCACGAAGATTGACCGAAGCGTTACCCGGACGCCGGACCGAACAGACCGATGGGTCTGATGTATCGGTTCTCCGTGGCCATACGGAGCTGGGGCCTACAAGCCGCCGGCGGTTTTTCCGGTAGGAGGCTATCTTCATGGCGTCGTCGTGAGACAGGCCGAGAAATCCGTTCCATTTTCCTTATAGGTAACGCCTATGCCGGTCGCACAATACAAAACGGAGGGGGGATCCCCCTCCGTCTCCCTGCTGAAAAAAATTTCTATTTTACCTCGACGTCCGCAAGAGCTCTGTCCATCTTCACCTTCAGTTGGTCCATGGCTTCCTGGGTGGACTTGTAATTGCCTGCCACGAGATCCTGAAGCGTGGCGGCCCATTCCGTCGTAAGCTCGAAGAAGTAGGGGTTCGGCGTGAAGTAGATGGTCGTTCCGGGCACGGTGGCCTCGAAGGTCTCCTTGAACCCCGGAGTGGCTTCGATAATCTTCTGGAATGCGGGGTTGTCGAAGACGGATTTGCGGGGGGGATCCACCGATTTCCACTCCGTCACGGACCAAGACTGGAACTCCTTGCCTGTGAAGTACTGCAGAAAGAGCCACGCTGCGTCCTGCTGTTTAGATGTTGCGTTCATGGCGAGAGACCACACCCAGAGGTTGGACTTGATCTCCGTCTTGCCCTTGGGCAGAGGAGGAGGCGCGAAGGCGATCTTCCCAGACTGGCTGGAAGCGCCCGGCACGGATTGGAAGTAGCCGTTGCAGTCGGCGTCGAAGAGCATTGCGGCCTTCCGGGCACCAAGATCCGCTCCGCACTGGTACCATGTGTACGACGACCAGGTGGGGGAGCCTCCGGCTTTTATAAGCTGGACCCACATGTCGGTCATCGCTACGGCTTCGGGAGAGTTCACCTTGGAGACCAGCTTGCCGTCTTCAATAACAAGGTCGGTCGCGCCGTAGTTGGCGAACGTGGTCATGTAGCCCGGATGGATTGTGGCCCAGTTGCGGGTGCCGCGGACTGCGAGCGCATATGTTCCCTTGCCTTCGAATTCGTTGAGCTTCTTCGTCAGTTCGAGAAGTTCGTCGATGGTCTTCGGAGGCTTTACACCGAACTTGTCGAAGACCTCGATGTTGTACATAAGAACGTTGTCTTCAAAGCCGATGGGGAGCGCCCACTGCCCGCCCGTTCCGACCTTGTGGCCGGGGACGAGATCCCAGCGAAGAGCGCCGACGATACCGGGGAAGAAGTCGGCATAGTCGTAGTCGGGGGCTGTCTTTGCGGGATCGTTCAAGAACGTGTTGAGATCGACCATGTACCCGGATGTGGCATAGTCCCAGCACTGGTAGGCGCCCGTCATGTAGACGTCGGGGTCTCCCGATCTGCTGCTGAGAGATGTGGTGAGCTTATCGAAGTAATTCTCCTCGGGGATCATGGTGTGTACAACCTTGATGCCCGTTTTAGCTTCGAATTCCGGCAATTTCTTGATGATTCCTTCAGCATAGGGGTGCTGGTTGAACAGAACCTTGATAGTCCTACCTTCACACTGTTTCCAGTTGAATTCAGCGGCAACAGCCGTGCCTGCGCTGATCAGGAACATAGTAACGACGAGCAGAAGCACTATTTTCTTCAAATCAGTCGTCCCTCCTTAAAAATGCCAGCACATCTCTTCCGGTAACGGAGTAACACCACACGATCCTCTTCTTCTCAGTTCTTCACCCCCGGCGACGCGTCACCTCCCCTCGCGCGCATGAAGCCGTCCATCAGGGGACGAGAACAACCCGAACAGCGCCCTCGCCCTTGAGAGCCAGTTCAAACCCCTCTTTCCACTTTTCAAGAGGCAGCTTGTGAGAGACCACGCCCTCCGTGGGAATTCTTCCTTCCGCTATCCACTCAATGACAGGTTCGAAACAGTACGGGCTGAGATGAACCCCCAGAAGGTCAAGTTCCTTTTCGTCGCTAATGATGCTCCAATCAACCGTCACAGGATGGCCGAAAACACTGAACTCCACAAAACGTCCAAGCTTGCGGATCATATCCAGCCCCTGCTGCACCGCGGAAGGGTGCCCCGACGCTTCGATGTAGATGTCGCATCCGTAGCCGCCGGTCATGTCAAGCACTTTCTTCACTACGTCCTCTTTTGTCGGGTTCATGACGATATCGGCTCCAAACTTCTTTGCCAATTCGAGGCGATGATCGTTGACATCAAGAACAACGAGTGTTTTGGGATTGCGAAGCTTCGCCGCGCCGATCATACCGAGGCCAAGACATCCGACGCCGCCGATCACCACAATATCCTCATTGCCGATCTGCGCCCGATCGATACAGTGTTTCGAGCACGCAAAGGGTTCCACCAGGACTGCCGCCTCCATGGGAATGTCCTTGGGAATCTTGTACACCAGCGCCTCTTTGGGAAGACGCATATACTCGGCCATGCCGCCGTTCACGTTGTACTGAAAACCGTATACATCGTGTTTCTGGCACATCCAGTAGCGCCCGCTTTTGCAGAACTTGCATTCCCAGCAGGGGACGATCTGATCGGAAGTCACTCTATCGCCGATTTGGAAGTCGCCCTTCACGTTGGGACCCATCTCCACTATATGACCGATAAACTCATGTCCAGGAATGACGGGGGCCTTGATGTAGGAAGGCCTTCCCTCTTCGCCCCAGAAGCGGGGGGCTCCGAGGTAGGACTTCGTGTCTCCGGCGCAGATTCCGCACGCTTCGACCTTGATGATGATCTCTCCCTCTCCGGCTACGGGAACATCAACCTCCTCGTAACGGTAATCCTTCGGCGCATATGCAACAAGAGCCTTCATTTTTTTCGGCAGATCAGTCATGAACACACCGCTCCCTTCGCTATACAGTTTTTGCGACCCATAATTTTTTCCCGTCACGCCTGAATCCTATTGCCTGTCTCAATATCGAATATGTGCGTTTTAGCTTCATGAAATTGAAGATGAATTCTATCTCCTTTTTGATACCGTCGTTCATCTTCCGTTGTAATGGTCAGAAATTCTTCCTCTCCGACGTCGATGCTGATTCGTTTTTCGTCTCCGAGATTCTCGAACACGTCGACTACAGCCTCAGAGACCGCTTCGGCTTCGTTATTGATGATGATATCAGTCGGACGAACTCCAAGGACTACGTTCATTCCGGACTTTACCATCCCTCTGTACTTGCGGGGTACCGCCACGCGAATTCCTTTGCGGGGGAAAAGGAAGTAAATCTTTCCATCCTCCTCCACGATGCTCACCTTCATGAGATTCATGGGAGGTTCGCCGATAAACCCCGCGACAAACAAGTTGGCGGGACTGTCGTAGACTTCAAGAGGCGTCCCGAACTGCTGGAGCTTGCCTTCGTCCATGATGGCGATGCGGTCCGCCAGCGACATCGCTTCCATCTGATCATGGGTGACGAGCACAGTGGTACACTTTATCCGATTGTGTATCCGCTTGATCTCCGTCCGGAGAACCTGCCTCATTTTTCCGTCAAGATGAGAAAGAGGTTCGTCGAGAAGCAGCACCATCGGCCTCCGTATGAGAGCCCGGGCAATGTTCACCCGCTGCTTCTGCCCTCCGGAAAGTCCGGCGGGCTTCATCTCAAGCAGATCCTCCACCTTCATAAGGGGAGCGATCTCCATCACCCGCCGATGAATTTCATCCTTCGAGATGTTCTTCGCCAAAAGATTGAACGCGATGTTGTCGTAAACATTCAGCGGTGGGTAAAGGGCGTAGTCTTCGAAGGCGAGACCGATGTTCCTGTCTTTGGGGTGAAGGTCGTTGATTCGGGAATCCCCTATGAAGATATCTCCCTTCGTAATCGTCTCCAGCCCGGCGATCATACGAAGCGTCGTCGTCTTGCCGCAGCCCGAAGGGCCGAGAATGCCCACGAACTCGCCGTCCTCGCACGAAAGGGAAAAATCGTTGACGGCATATTCGTTCGCGACCTTTTTTTTGGTTTCATACCGCTTAAACACGTTTTTCAACACAAGCCGAGCCATTCCTAATGCCTCCCTACCAGTTCAGCCTGATTATGACGTGTGACGAAAGCTCCTGTCTCGCCGTTGAAAAACAGGGCGTTTTGCATATCGAGCGTCATAAAAATGCGCGAATCCAGTTCCGCCTGGAGGTCATTTTGTGCCACAGCCTGGAAGAATAAATCCTTCACCTTGATGGTAAGGATGGATTTATTGCCTATGGGTTCAAGATTATAGACGGTACCTTCTACACAGTCATCCGATTTCTCGAAGGAATACCCCACGTTGATCCCGCGAATTCCCATGCGCCATCTCCCGACCCCGTCATAGGGAGCGTTTTCCAGAACCCGTGCAACATCCTCTTCCACCGGGAAAAAATGACCGCTGTCGCAAGATACGGCGTAGAGCAGATCGCCCCGACGGACAAGATCGATGTCGACCATATTGATCTCGGGTTCGCCGACAAGCTTCGCCACGAATTCGTTGACCGGAGTATAATAAATTTCATCGCTGCTTCCAATCTGAACGATTTCGCCTTTATCAATAATGCCGACACGGTCGCTGAGGCTCATGGCTTCGGTATAATCGTGCGTTACGTATATAGTTGTCGTGTCGAACTCCGTCTGCATTGCTTTCAGCTCCGTACGCATGAGATGCCGCAGTTTCGCATCGAGATGAGCCAGAGGTTCGTCCATGAGAAAGACGCGGGGCGAACGGACAAGGCAGCGCCCTATCGCCGTTCTCTGACGCTGTCCGTTGCTGAGTTGAGAGGGCAGCCTCTCCAGTAAATGGCCGATACCCAGCATGTCGGCTACTTTCTGCACACTCTGTTTTATAAACTGTTCGTCTTTCCTGTGCAGAGGACTTCTCATCGGGGACGCAATATTGTCGTACACAGTCATGTGCGGGTAGAGGGCATAATTCTCGAATACCATTGAGACGTTACGGAGCGCCGGCTCGACGAGGTTCATGATCTCATCGTCGAAGCGCAGCAGCCCTCCGTCCGGAAATTCGATGCCCGCCACTGTTTTGAGAACCGTCGTCTTTCCCGCTCCCGAGGGCCCGAAGAGGACGAAAAACTCCCTGTCCCGCACTTCAAGGTCGATATTCTTCAATGCCTGGATTTTACCGAAGGATTTCGATATTCCATCAAGCGTAATATGTGCCACGGGGAAACAACTCCTATCCTTTGACCGCGCCGAAACTTAGTCCGCGGACAAGGTGTTTTTGAATGACCAGGGCCAGTATCACTTCCGGAGTGGCCGTCACGACCGCCGCCACAGCCATTTGGCCGTAATGGACGGTATCCGAAGCTATATATCTCAAGGAGGCGACGGTAACCGGCATAATATTGAATCCACTGAGCAACAGCGGGAATGTAAAGCTGTTCCAGGCGAAGATGAACGCCAAAAGGGCGGATGCGACAAGCCCCGGCTTGATGAGCGGCAGCAGGATACGGATGAAGATCTGATACCATTTGTAGCCGTCGAGCTGCGCCGCCTGTTCTATCTCCACGGATATATCCTCGAAATAGCCGCGGAGCACCCATACCAGAAGAGGCAAGGTAATAAGCTGATAGACCCAGATCAGGCCGATGTATGTATCGTAAAGTCCTATCTTCTGGTAGACAAGGAAAAGAGGAAGCACCACGAGAATTTCCGGCGCGAACTTGAAGGAAAGAATGGTGAAGGCAAGGTCCTCTTTTCCTCGGAAATCGAAGCGGGCCAGAGAGTAGGCCGCCGGGACTCCTACCAGTATCGAGACGAGCACCGCGCCGCCGCTGACAATAAGATTGTCCATAAAATACTTGAAATAATCTGTTTTCAACAGTACAGCATTATAGTTTTCGAGAGTGGGATCGAAGAGAAACGTGGTATTGAACATCTGGGCATCGCTCTTGAAAGAGATGACGATCATCCAGAAAAGAGGAAAGATAGCGAAAATCGTCCATAGAAAGAGCATTGCATTACGGGCGAGAAATTCCATCGGACTGTTCTTCATCATTTTCCCTCCTACCTTCCGGATGCCTTCCGCTGCACGATAAGCCAGTTGCTCACGAGCTTCTTGCTTATTATGTAAATAACGACCCAAAGGAACAGGATATAGGGCATAGCTTCGCCGAACTTAAGAAAAGCGAACCCCTTGTTGTACGCGGTAAGAGACAAATTCATGAGAGTATCTCCCGGCCCTCCTTTTGTCAGGGCAAAAATAATGCCGTACTCCTGCATGGAAGCCATCAGACGAAATATGAGAGCGATATAGAGAAAGGGTTTCAACATGGGGAGGGTCAGATTTTTGAATGTAAACCACGCCGAACCTCCGTCGATAAGCGCGGATTCGAAAGGAGACTTGGGGAGAGAGTTGATCCCCGCCACTATGAGGACGATGACAAAGGGCGTGTACACCCATATGTCAATAAGCGCGGCCGTAAAAAGAGCCGTTTGAGGCGATGATGCCCACGGAAAACCGTAAACCCCAAAGTAGTTCAAAAACTTTTCAAGAATCCCTACAGAGGTATTGGTCATGAGCTGCCATATAATGGTAGCGATAACAGGAGCGATCATGAGGGGGAAGACAAGTATGACCTTCAGCGTCCGGCTGAACCAGTTGTCCCTTTTGCAGATGAGCAGGGCGATTCCCAGACCGAGAAGCATTTCCGAACCCGTGGTAACAAAAGCATATTTGCATGTAACCCATGCGGCATGCCAGAAAGCGGGATCCTTGAACATGAATATCCAGTTTTCAAGCCCTACGAATCGTACCGTAGGCCGCCGGAACGAGAGGTTCGTTAAGGAGTAATAGATCGCCGTGAAAAAAGGATACAGGATTCCGATTGTGAGCAGGAGCGCCGGCGCAATAATAAGATACGGCCTGACGCGGACTGAAAAAGGTTGTTTAGAGTACAGCTCGTTTCGTCCCACCAATAGACACGCCCCCTCTTTCTGTCACCGCCCCCCGCCGAAGGTGGGGGCCTGGTTTTATGAACCGCTCAAAGCGGGTGAAAATCATGAACCACCCACGGCGGCGGGTACATCAAAAAACCGCATAAAGACGGCCAATCCAGCAGCCTCAACTGATCCAAGTGCTTATCCTCTTGCTCCTGCCCCCGAATACACTCCCGCATCACCTGTTCGTCACGACCCGCAGCCGATACGAAAGATTCCCGCACCCGGAAACGCTCACCAGTGAAATTCCGCGCTTCGCCTTCATACGTCCTCGCGAAATGTATCGCACTCTTGCCCTTCTCGAAAGCCACGAACCGCTCCGCCGCATATTTGGGAGGTGTCCGCCGGCATGTCGGTATCCACACCGAATGATACTTGCAACCCCATCCACCATGACATAAAAAGGTCATGTCGTTCATGGAGCTTCTCCTCCCAAGAGAACTTTGATCGGTTTACAGAGGGAGAGCCGCTCATATTTCCGGAACTGTCAAACTCCGGGGTCCTCCGCCTCCAGCGGAGGATTGTCATTTTTGAGAACGGGTATAGAGCAGTATCTATACATTCCGAAAATTTTCTTTCTCGATTTTCCTGATAGCATCCAGCTTCGAACTCGATCTTCCCGGGATGAACTCCAGGGGAAGCCACTCTTCCACAAGCTTTTTCGCAAGCTCCGGGCCTATGACCCTGGCCCCCATGGTGATAACATTGGCATTATTGCTGAGACATGCCCGCTCTGCGGAATAGACGTCATGGACCTGTGCGGCGTAAATTCCCGGGAACTTATTCGCCGCTATCGCCATTCCTATCCCCGTGCCGCAAATGAGGATGCCCTTATCGGCGTAGCCGCTTTTGATAATCCTCTTCGCCACTCGGGCCGCCACCTCGGGGTAGGGTGTCTCATCGGAAGCGTCCATGACCCCCATATCCTCTACATCGACTCCTTTGGACTTCAGAAACGCCGTAATTTCATTTTTAAGAGAGACGGCGGCATTGTCACACCCCAAGATTATGCGTACCATTCGAGCACGCTCCTTCCCGAACTTTTCATGGAACCTCCATCAAAATACGCCGGATCGATTCCGCCATAGCGTCGAGCAATAGATAACAGGAGGTGGCACCCGCATCGAGAACCCCTCGGGAACGTTCTCCAAGTCGGCTTGCGCGACCTACTTTCGCAACCATATCTCTTGTGGACTCCCAACCTATTTTTGCCGCTTCTTGCATGGAGAGCAAGGCTGCATTAAAATCTTTTTTTTCAGCGAACGCCCTGTCAAAGGCATTCACCGCGGGGATGAGCGTATCCAGCAGCGTCTTGTCGCCCTGCTTCGCACCTCCAAGCTCTACTATTCCCGCCATTGCACTGTTCATCATGGCACTGAATTCTTCCCCGCCGATTTTTTCTTTGCCTTGCGTCTCCTTTGCCAGCTTACTGAAGAAAGTTCCGTAGATAGGCCCCATCGAGCCTCCGATCTCCATCAGGAGGATTCGGCCGAGCGTCTTCGCCGCGCCGGAGAAATCGCTCGTCTCCCAGTCCACCCGAGAGAGACACATTGAGAACCCCTTCTCCATGTTGACCCCGTGGTCGCCGTCGCCTATTGCTCCGTCGATTTCACTGAGGTAGGCCTTGTTCTCCCGGATCACCCGAATAAGATCCTTGATGATACAGGCTCCTTCTCTGTTCGAAAACGCCGCCCTCGTCATCGTCTACCTCTGAAATTGGGTGAGGCCCATACTCTCGGCCTCGAAGTCCATAAGCTCTTTCAACTCTTCGTCAAGCTTCATCACCGTAAGAGTCGCACCCATCATCTCAAGGGAGGTGAAATAGTTCCCGACGTAGGACGAGTGAATTGTGATGCCTTTCGCTTCGATACACTCCGCCATTTTTCCGAAGAGAATGTAGAGCTCCATTACCGGCGTGGCCCCCAAACCGGAAACAAGCACCGTCACTTCGTCGCCCTTCACGAAAGGCAGGTCGGGGAGAATGATGTTGACCATGGATTCCGCAATTTCGTCAGCGGGGGCAAGATCGGCAACTTCAATTCCCGGCTCGCCGTGGTGACCGATACCTATCTCCATCTTTCCCGGTTCTATTTTGAAATTCGGTTTTCCCACAGCCGGTATAGTGCACGGTGTAAGCCCCACGCCCACGCTCCGTGTATTGTCTATGGCCTTCTGCGCGGCGGCGATCACTTCTTCCAAAGACCCTCCCCGGGCAGCCTTCGCGCCCCCCACTTTCCACATGAAAATTTCGCCCGCACCGCCGCGGCGTTTATTTTCCTGTCCCTTGGGGGCAGAAGGCACATCGTCGTTCGCGACCACCGTCATGATCTTTATGCCGTCTTCCTCAGCCGATTCCTTCGCCATCTTCACATTCATGTTGTCTCCGGCATAATTTCCGTAAAGACAGGCGACTCCAACCCCTCCATCGGCAGCCACAAAAGCGTCGTAGAAAGCTTTTGCGGGGGGGGACGAGAAGATTTCGCCAACAGCCACAGCATCTACCATGTTGCGGCCGAGATACCCTATGAAAGCGGGTTTGTGTCCCGAGCCGCCGCCCGTCACAATACCCACTCGTCCTTTCACAGGGGCGGAGCGGGTTTTAAGTACCCTGGAATTCTCCGTCGTCTCCACAAGATTTCCATGACTTTTCACGAAACCGATGAGCATATCATCAACAACTCTGGACGGATCATTCACGAAACGCTGCATATGGAACCCTCTCTTTCTTTTTCGAAGATAGTTCGTACTGTGAATCAGCTCATCCGTCAATCATGACAGACCGTTTCTCCGCTCTGAAGAAGCAGCAGTTCTCTGGCCGTGAAGCAGTCTGTCACAAGAACGTCGATAAGCTTTCCCGTAAGGGCTCCGCGTATAGCCTCCACTTTTTCCAGGCCGCCCGCAACGCCTACGACAGTTTTGATGTTCCGTAATTCGTCGAGAGCAAGCCCAACCACTCTCTTATCAACGACAGAAGGGACGAGCCTTCCATCTTTATCATAATAACGTAGGGCGATATCGCCGACAGCTCCCCGATCTTTGAGGGCTTTCATTTCGCTCCACGAAATACTGTCGTTCTTTTTTATAATCATGGTGTCCGGGGTCAGCGTTCCAATACCGAGGAAGGCAACATCGGCGCATCGCGCTATCTGAAGCACCTCGGAGACGTTCGGATCGCTCAGGAAGACTTCACGGGCTTCGTGTGTCGCCGCGATTCCGGGCGCGGAAAGAAGGTATTTTTTCGCGTCGAGCACACCTGCGATAAGATTGACGATCTCACACGAATGAGAGTCGATACTCGGCTCGGAGACAAAACCAAGCCCCTGAATAACAGTGATATTCTTTGTTTTTTTCGCCACAGAGCAGCGTACGAGCGCTTTCGCCATGCAGAGAAGCGTCTCGCCCCAGCTTATGGTGATTTTCAGGTTGTCCTTGAGGATCTTCAGGAGATATTCCGCAGCGCCAATACCTATGCTTGTCCGAACCATACCGGGGATACCGCAGAGTTCCGTGTCGACGACTACGGCTTCGCGCAGGCCATAAAGACTTTCCAAGTCGCTTTCAAGTTTTTCATGAAGATGAAGGGGGGGGCGAATAGAGATCCGAACGATTCCGTCCTTCTTTCCCTGATCAAGGAGCCGCTGGACTTTCTGACGAGAAACACCGTAAAACTCGGCTATCGCAGCCTGAGTCATCTCTTCCTCATAATATTTTCGGGCTACCTTGACCATGAGGCGTTGGTCATCGGCGTTTAAAACCATTTCCGCACTCCCTTGAGAAACAGGATTGGTCGGGTTTACCTGAAAAAGCCTTAAAAGTGAGCAAATGCTCATGGCGTGAACATTCACTCAATAGACTTCTTATATAGCACTTCTTATTTTTTGTCAATAACTCGTTGATCGCCTAAATCCGCACCTCAACGGGGAGCGTTCCCCGTTGGCACTCCCCGCTGAGGTGCGGATTTAGGCTAAAGAAAGGGGCTCGTCGGAAAATGCGGCTTGCTGTAGAATGGAATTCATGGGAAGGTCTTCTGTTGTGCGGGGTGTTTTTTTATCGCATTTACAATTTTACGAAACAGAGGTCTTCTTGTCACTTTTCTCAGGCGTCGCACCGGTTTTTAGGTTGTCAAGGTCCAACGGAAGTTGAGTAAAGAAAATAGTTCTCGCACGGCTACATTCGGACAAGAGAAGGGGGCTTTCATCGTGCTGATAGGCATCGACATCGGGACAGGCGGGACAAAGGCGGTTGTACTGGATATTAAGGGGAAAATCATAAGCCAAAGTTTTCGCGAATACAGTGTTCTTACTCCCGCCCCTTCGTGGGCGGAACAGTGGCCCGACGTGTGGCTCGACGCCGTTCAGGTCACGCTGAAGGAGGCCTTCGAGCGCTCCGGGCTGAAGCCGGGAGATATCGCCGGAGTCGCCATCAGCGGGCTTTACGGGGGCTCGGGCATCCCTGTAGATAGAGATAAAAAACCTCTTCGGCCCTGTATGATCTGGATGGATCGCCGTGCCCGTAATGAGACGCAATGGGTGAAGGACAACGTTCCGCTCGATAAAATCTTCGGAATCACCGGCAACTACGTGGACAGCTACTACGGCTTCACAAAAATCATGTGGATGCGGGACAACGAGCCGGAACTCTGGAAGCGCACATATCAGTTCGTCACCCCGAAGGACTACGTCATTTATAAGTTCACTGACGTCCTCGCTACGGATTTTTCATCTGCGGGTAACATCGGCGGGATCTTCGACATCCACAAAAAAACATGGTCACCGGAGATGTGCGATATACTCGGAATCCCTCTCTCCCTCTTTCCGGAACGAATCACCAGCTCGTTCGATATAGTCGGTCGCCTGAACAAGCACTACGCCGAGGCGACAGGTCTGCTGAAAGGCACTCCTGTGGTCGCAGGAGGAATCGACGCTCCCGTGGCGCAGTTCAGTTGCGGAGTTATAAACGAGGGAGAGCACGTCGCCATGACGGGAACATCCATCTGCTGGGGGACGGTTCACAACGGGAAATACCTCTCTCCCGGACTCATCAGCTTTCCCTATGTGGTGAACGACGACACGAGTATCTACACGTTCGGAGGAGGAGCGACCTCCGGTGCCGTGATCAGATGGTTCCGGGACGAATTCGGCGCAAAGGAGAAAGAAGAGGAGAGGAAAACCGGTATTTCAGCATATTCGCTCCTGGAACAGAAGGCTCGGAATGTGAAGCCGGGAAGCGGAGGCCTCCTGGTGCTCCCCTATTTCATGGGGGAACGCTCCCCGATATGGAACCCGGACGCGCGAGGCTCTATCCTCGGCCTCTCTCTCCTCCACACCAGAGAACATATCTACCGCGCCTGTATGGAGGGCGTGGCCCACTCTCTTCGACACAATATGGAGGAAGCCGTCAAAGCGGGAATCTCGCTCGACGATGTATGCTACATGGTGGGAGGCCCTTCCAAAAGCGACCTGTGGACACAGATTTTCGCCGATGTAACAGGTTTTACGATGAAACGTCTCGATCAGGATGTGGAAGCTCCCTTCGGCGACGCGTTCCTCGCGGGGCTTGGAACAGGAGTCTTCAAAAATCCCGGGGAGATCAAATCCTGGCTTGGTTTCCGGGAACAGACGATTCCTGACCAGAAGAATCACGAAATCTATTCCCGTTACTTTGAACTGTACAAGAAACTCTATACGCAGTCGAAGGAGATCATGACCGAACTCGCGAAAATGCAGGCGAGCGGTGTATAGAGCAAGGCAGTCGGGAGAGCCTCTATGTTCGAACAGCTCAGGCAGGATGTTTTCGAAGCAAATATGAAGCTTGCAGCGTATGGTCTGGCGCCGCTCACCTGGGGCAACGCGAGCGGAATCGATCGGAGTGCCGGCATCGTCGCCATTAAAGCGAGCGGCATTCCGTATGAAGAGATGTCCCCGGAGGATCTGGTGCTCCTTGATCTCGACGGGAAAGTGGTGGAAGGGAGCCGTCGTCCATCCTCGGATACGGCGACCCATCTTGTGCTCTACAGAGCATTTTCCGAAATAGGCGGGGTGGCCCATACCCATTCTGCCGCGGCGACCGCTTGGGCTCAAGCGAGACGTTCCATCCCCCCCCTCGGGACAACGCACGCAGACTCTTTTTACGGATCCGTTCCGTGCACCCCTCTCTTGAGCAGAGAAGAGATCGAGGGGGAATACACGAAAAACACCGGGTATCTTATTGTAAAAACGTTCGCCGGGATTCGCCCTCTCGACATTCCGGCGGTACTTGTAGCGGGACACGGCCCCTTCACATGGGGGAAAAACGCTGCTCAGGCCGTGGAGAACTCAGTAATTCTCGAAGAAGTGGCTAAAATAGCGTTGAATACGCTCACTCTGGATCCAGCGGCTCCGTATATGCAGCAAGAGCTTCTTGACCGGCATTATTTTCGCAAACACGGCCCAGGAGCGACCTATGGCCAAAAGAGCGATGCGGGGTCCCCCAAGAAATAGACAGTCAAATCATGCGAATATCTTTCCGTTTCGTAACGATGCTTCGGATTCCTTCCTTTTCCTATCTGCCCTTGCCCTTGTTGTCATTCTGAGGGCGAAGCCCGAGATCCTCCCCTCGCTGGGCTCGGGATGCTGCGCGATCGTCGCTGGGCTCCTCAGGATGACAAAAGCGGTTTGTCATTCTGAGGGCGAAGCCCGAAGAATCCCGGTCTTGAGGGGCGAAGGACCAACCCCGAGATCCTCCCCTCGCTGGGCTCGGGATGCTGCGCGATCGTCGCTATGCTCCTCAGGATGACAAGAATCAGGTCCTTCCGCGATCGCTTCGCTCAGGACGACAAAAGCGGTTTGTCATCCTGAGGCCGGGTTTATGGCCGAAGGATCTCGCCTTTGTTGTCATTCTGAGGGCGAAGCCCGAAGAATCCCGCCTTTGTTGTCATTCTGAGGACCAACCCCGAGATCCTTCGTCGCTATGCTCCTCAGGATGACAAAAGCGAAATGCTTCCTTCGCTGGGCTCGGGACGAAAGACCAGGACCGAGATCCTCCCCTCGCTGGGCTCGGGACGAAAGACCAGGACCGAGATCCTCCCCTCGCTGGGCTCGGGATGCTACGCGATCGCTTCGCTCAGGATGACAAGAACCAGGGCCTTCTGCGATCGCTTCGCTCAGGATGACAAGAACCAGGTCCTTCTGCGATCGCTATCGCTCAGGATGACAAGAATCAGGTCCTTCCGCGATCGCTGCGCTCAGGAGGACGTCTGTTCTGTCATCCTGAGGCCGGCTTTTTGGCCGAAGGATCTCGCCTTTGTTGTCATTCTGAGGGCGAAGCCCGAAGAATCTCGCCTTTGTTGTCATTCTGAGGACCAACCCCGAGATCCTTCGTCGCTATGCTCCTCAGGATGACAAAAGCGAAATGCTTCCTTCGCTGGGCTCGGGACGAAAGACCAGGACCGAGATCCTCCCCTCGCTGGGCTCGGGACGAAAGACCAGGACCGAGATCCTTCGCTTCGCTCAGGATGACAAGAACCAGGGCCTTCTGCGATCGCTTCGCTCAGGATGACAAGAATCAGGGCCTTCTGCGATCGCTTCGCTCAGGATGACAAGAATCAGGTCCTTCCGCGATCGCTATCGCTCAGGAGGACAAAAGCGGTTTGTCATCCTGAGGCCGGGTTTATGGCCGAAGGATCTCGCCCTTGTTGTCATTCTGAGGACCAACCCCGAGATCCTCCCCTCGCTGGGCTCGGGATGCTGCGCGATCGTCGCTATGCTCCTCAGGATGACAAAAGCGAAATGCTTCCTTCGCTGGGCTCGGGACGAAAGACCAGGACCGAGATCCTCCCCTCGCTGGGCTCGGGACGAAAGACCAGGACCGAGATCCTCCCCTCGCTGGGCTCGGGATGCTGCGCGATCGCTTCGCTCAGGATGACAAGAATCAGGGCCTTCTGCGATCGCTATCGCTCAGGATGACAAGAATCAAGTCCTTCTGCGATCGCTATCGCTCAGGATGACAAGAATCAGGTCAGGCAAGCTCTTTCCCGAAGTTCCGGAGGCGGGATGTAACAAGCTCCTTCAGCTCCCGGATGACATGCTTGTGCTCCCCTTCCGGGAAGCCGTCCACGGTGGGTTCACGGCGCCGGGTCACCCCGTCCACCGCACCGGCTGAAATGAGGGCGTCCAGCATACATCCGGTCTCATCTTCCTCCGGGCCGATCCATTCTCCGCACCCCACCGACAGCAGGGAGGCGAGGGCATACCCTCCCCAGTCGGAGACATCCACCGGAAGAGCCGCATCCGCTTCCACAACGGAAAGGCAGGAAGCATAGCCGGGAAGCAGCTCCGCCAGCTCCCTGCGAAACAGGCCCATGCCGGCCTCGTTCCCTCCGTCGCCCACAGCCAGAACCTTCAGCCCGTTCCCGGACAAGGCCGCCTCGTCCAGGGGAGCGGTGGTCGCCGTGACGTCTTCGGCCCGCATATTGTAATACCGGCCGTCCTCTGCCCTTCCCAGGCGCTCGATAAAAACAATCAGATCGGGGCCGAAGGCGAGAATCTCCTCCGCACCCGCTGCCTCCAGAACGGCAGGACCGCCGACCGAAGCGGAACAGGCCTTCACGGCCTCCAGGCACAGCCTGTCCGTGAACAGCGCCGCTTCCCGTCCGCTCTTCTCCACCGACCTGCCAAGCGCCACGGCACCGCCGGGCCCGTCCGTCTCCGGGGAGCCGCAGGCCGGGACAAAAAAACCCGTCACCACGGCAACTCTGGACGCTCCCTCCAGCAATTTACCGGCTTCGTCAAGAAACCCGGAGCGAAAGAGGGAAGACACCTTTCTCCCCCCCCTGTCGGAGGCAATGAGCCGGCCGACGGAACCGCAGATATCCATGCTACACGCTCAGTTTCTCCACCAGGTCCAGAAGTTCCGGATTGAGGTGCTTCGGCGCCTTCCATGCCTCCTCCAGGGGACAGAGGGTCATCCGGCCGCAGATGGAACAGACCATGGATCCCGATTTCCCCTCCAGGAGAGATTCCACCGCGAAGGCCCCCATCCGGGACGCCAGAACGGTGTCGAAAGAGGACGGGCTGCCGCCCCGCTGGATATATCCGAGCACCGTCACCCGGGCGTCATACCCGCCCGTGTCCTGGAGGCGGTCCCTCAGCGCGAGGGCCGACATGACCCCTTCGGCCAGGATAATGAGGGAATGGGTCTTTCCCCGCTTCCTGGAGTAGTGGAGATGGTCGCACAACTTCGCGATGTCAAGCTGAATCTCCGGCAGCACCACGTACTCCGAGCCCGATGAGACGGCCACCTCGAGAGCGAGAAAGCCCGTGTCCCGTCCCATGACCTCCACGATGAAGAGCCGGTCGTGGCTGCTCGCCGTGTCCCGGAGTTTCTGCACCGCCGAGAGGGCCGTGTTCACCGCCGTATCGAAGCCTATGGTCACGTCCGTCCCCGCGATGTCGTTGTCTATGGTGCCGGGAACGCCGATGACGGGAAGGCCCAGCCTTTCCAGTTCCGCCGCGCCCCGGAAGGATCCGTCGCCCCCGATAACCACGAGGGCGTCCACCTTCCGGTTTTCCATCTGCACAAGGGCCGCCCGCTGTCCGGCCTCGGTCTTGAACCGCTCGCTCCGGGCCGTCCGGAGGATGGTGCCCCCCCGGTGGATAATCCCGCCCACGGCCGCCCGGTCCAGGGTCATGCAGTCGCCGTCCATGAGCCCTTCAAAGCCCCGCATCACCCCGATGGTCTCCATGCCGTGGTACAGGGCCGTCCGGACCACCGCCCTGACAGCCGCGTTCATCCCCGGCGCGTCGCCTCCGCTCGTCAACACCGCAATGCGTTTCATCATGATGTCTTCTTCCCTCCCGGATTCTCTGAATAAAGACAGGATTTATCCTACCACAGAGGTCACGAGAGGTCACGAAAAAAAGAGGGCCCGAAAAAACCGGACCCTCTTTCCCTTCGAGCGAACACCTACTGCTTCTGGAGTTCTTCCACGCGTTTGTTTACGGTCAACAGTTCGTTATTTACTTCATTGAGCTTGTCTTCAAGGTCCTTCTTCTCGGCAGTGAGTTTCTCGATTCTCTTTATGAGACGGTCAAGCTCCAGCCGTGATGCTGCCCGGCCCGCATAGAGCTTTCCGGGGTTGTCTTTGTCGATATCCCAAAGGAAGGACACAGAAAGCTTATTGGACAGGAAAGGGCTTATCGCGCCGCTGACATCCAACTTTATCGTCCTCACTCCATCAAGGAGGGACTTACCCGTCTTTTCATCGTACCGGGGGAACCAGACCATACCGTCCCGGCGGCCCTGGAGCTTGAAATTGAACCGTTTGTCGTAGTCCGCCGGAGCATACTTGTTTTTTCCCAACCAGAGGTTCACCATCTTGTCAAAGGGCGCCATATGCATGGACGGTCCGTTGTTGTTGAAGGAAAAATGGAACGGAACATACTCCTCGAGGTTCAGCGTTTTCAAAAGCTGGTATTTGTACTGCTCTTTTTCGTCGGCTGTCCAGAGATTCTTTTCCGCCTCCGCCTCAATGAGCGCTTCCACGTATTCGGCGGAATACAGGGTGATCTCGATCTCCAGACCGCCCTGAGTATCCTTTTCAGCGTAGAACTCTTTCCTCGTCCACCGCGACATTACGGATTCCAGCCGCTTGTCTGCGGCGGCCTCAGCCCACTCTGCCGCGCCCGACAGCAGAAATACGAAAAGAATACAAAGGATCATTTTCTTCATATCATCGATACCCCCCGCACAATCGCGTCAAATGGTACATCTCACCGAGAGAAGTATACCAGAAAAAGATGCCTTCCCAATCGGTGATCCTGCCTATTTTCAGGGACAAAAAAAGCGGACCCTGAGGTCCGCTTTTTGTATTTCGGGTATTTCCTAGAACACCACTCTGGTCCGGAAATGGATCATATCGTCGTCATACTTCTCGATATCGCTGTCGAACTTGTCATAGGCAAGCGAGAAGGTGACCGCGGGAGTGTAGTGGTAGTTGAAACCGATGGAATAGTTGTCCGCATCGTTGTCCACAAGGCTGCCCCCATTAGTACGCGGTGACATTCCGTCGATGTCGAACTTGGCATAGTGAAGGAAGGTATCCCACTTGTCGCTCCACTTCTGAAAAGCGCCGATCCTCCAGATATCGGCATCGTTCTGAATCTGCATGAAATCGCCGTAACCGTAGTTCCTATACAGAGGAGCATAATCATAAACGTTTGCTATGAACTTATACGTTTCCTTGTTCGGCGTCACGAAACCGGCATCAACTTGGTTGTACTCCAGCCAGAGAGAGGTGAATTTAAGAGCTTCCTGCTTCACCTCGAAAATCGCCCTCCAGGCGCTCGGATCGTCAGAGGCACCAACTACCTTATCCCCGAAATGCTCGGTATCCTGAGAGTAATACGCACCCTTCAGTATGAAGTTTTCGCTGAACTTGACCTGCGGCTCCACATACCAGGTTGCAAAATCATTATCTTTAGTATTACCAGGTTCCTCGTTTTCGAAATCGATCATCTGGTACCCGGCCATCAGGCTGAACTGTTCGTTGAAGTTGAAGACAAAGCGGGCGGCGTACTCCCAGTGCTCCTTAATACCCGTATAATCCTTATCAGCAGGATTAGTTACCTCTTCAGCACTGTCTTTCCTGGAAGCATACAGCCCGAACTGCCCCATGGAGAAATTCTTCGTCAGGTAGAACGCCTCAAGACCATCGCGGTCCGTGAGGAGACCGTCGGTCTGCCAGGTTCCGAAAGGAACCCAGTAGAGCGCATCTTCCCAGTCGATGGACTGGCGGCCTGCACGAAGGTGCATCTCCCAGGGAAGGTCGACGTCGACATAAGCCCTGGTCCATTTCGGAGAATCACCGCCTGCGCCATGGAACCGCCCGTAGAAGCTCACACCGTCGGAAATCTGCTTATAGAAGTGAAGCCGGACACGGGTAGTATTCTGGTCCCACTTGTTATTGACACCATAGAGAGTACTGTTGTCATTGTCAGTGGTCCTGGAGTCGAAGCGGAATTCTCCGGTCAGCTTCCAGCCGCCGACGCCTTCCTCAAGAACGGCAACCCTGCTGTCAAGCTTGTCGACCTTCACGCCGAGAGCGTCAAGTTCGTCCTTGAATTCGACGACGAGCTTCTTCAGCATTTCGACATCCTGCTTGCTGGCCTTGGTCATGTCGACGACTGCCAGAGCGCGGGCGACCGCGGAAGCGACTTCGTAGCGGGTCATGGGCTGGTTGCCCTTGTAGGTGCCGTCGGGATAGCCGGAAAGCACGCCCCGGGCGGCAAGCTGGCCGATTGCGTCGTAGGCCCAGTGGTTCATGGGAACATCCATGAACGGGTTGGCGGCGGCGAACGCAGGAGCGGCGAAGGCCACAAGCGCGATTACTGCAACAAGCGCAAGAATCTTTTTCATTGTGTGTTAACCCCCTTGGTTTGTGTGTTTTTTATTTTCGCGGATTTCCGTTTTTCTCCGCTTCGGGGGGGTTCGGGACGAAGTTTCCTCGTTTCCTTTTCCCATTCCCCTTTCGCTTCGTAAAACAGTTTTCCGCCTTCAGCTTCCGCTCGTCCTTGTTGGCCTGGGGGTTTGCACCTCCTTTCACGCCGTCGGGATTTCTGCACGGAAGCATAGAAGCTGATGAATCCAAGGTTATATTGTCAAAGTACGCCAATACACCGTTTCTTGATGCATTGTAGACGAGGACCGCCTTTCTGCAAATAGGACCTAAGAACTATTTTTACGTATAATTACTGAGCGCCCGACGCGTCCTCGACCGAGGGGAGGGGAGGTGACGCGTGAACAGCCTGCCCCGGGGGAAGGACGCACTGAAAAGCTCATGACACTACCTCTCCGATCTCCAGTATATCGTCTCTTTATACTGTCCATCAAATCGGGGGCAGGGCAAAGCACGCACGGTACAACTCCGAATACTGTTTTGCAATTACCTGCACGGAAAAACGGGATGATGATTTCAAGGAATCGCGCCCCAGAGCATCCCGTTCTTCTTTTGAAAGCGAGAGAAAGGTTTCGAGAATAGCGCGCAGCTCTTCAACATCATCCGGCTCACAAGGAAACACTCCGCCTCCATCTAAAATATCCAGAGTACCGCCAATTTTCGTCGCGGCTGCGGGGAGCCCTGCGGCCATGGCTTCGAGGAGGGCGAGACTGAATCCCTCCGGTTTGTTCGAAGGTTGTACAAAAAAATCGGCACCCCAGAGAAACGGGCGAACATCAGAGACATACCCCCAGAATAAGGTTCGGTCCTCCAAAGCGTACTCATCTACAAGCCGTTTCAATTTTTTGTGTTCCGGCCCGTCTCCCACAAGCCATAACCGCCACTTTGCAGTTTTCGGAATCCTTGCGCACGCCTGGATGAGGATGTCAAAAGCCTTCCAGTCCACGAATCGCCCAAGCCCCAAAAACACAACGTCGTCTTCCGAAACGCCTGCAGTGTTTCGGATCCTGCTTCTTTCTTCCGAGGAGCGCTGGTAGAAGTCGCTATCCACCGGATTGCGGATTGTGACAATCCGGTCCGCGGGGAAACCAATTTTTTCCATGTGCGCTGATACGGCAGCGGAACATCCGACAATAACACCAGAATTCATATAGTAGTATTTTTTCCGGGGATACTTATCGATTGTGGAAACAACAGGGATTCCGAGCCGGCTTCCCCAATAACCGCCAATGAAGGCTGCGGAAGAAAGCCGGGTGTGGAGCACATCGGGACGGATTTTTTCAATGGCATTCCCCACTCCTTTGCAGAAGGGAGGAAACCACGGAACCAAAGCTCCTGAATAGATATGGGGAACCGAGTACTCTTCGAGCAGCCGGGCGAGAGTCCCCCCGGGAGGACAGAGTACGACATTCCTCAATCCCATTTCCTCCAGGCTAAGAAGAAGCTGGACCCACGGACGCCCCCACGCAAGATTGGCTTCATTCACATAATGGAGGATTCTCATTTTTTCTCTCCCTCCGCGCAGACTTCCGCATATACTGCCTCAACTCCGTCAGTCATTTTTTTTACCGTCGGGATTTTCTCCGGGGAGAAACGGGAAAGGACAGAATTTCCTTCCATAAATCCCTGCAACGTCCGCCTCCAAACATCTTTTTCTCCCGGCGGCAATAGTCCTTCTTCGGTTTCAGCCATCTCGATGACGGGGGGGATGGATGAGGCAAGTACCGGCACTCCCATCTGGACCGCCCTGGCCAGTGTCAGGGGCATCCCTTCGGTGTAGGAGGGAAACAGGAGGCAAGAGCACTCCGAAAGCCGGCGATCCGTATCATCCCGGAAACCATGGAGGAAAACCCGTTCACTCAGCCCAAGTTCTTTAATTCTTGCCGACAGTGAACTAAAAAGCGGACCGTCTCCCACTACGTCAAAAATCCAGTCACCGTCAAGTCCGGGAAGAACTTCCACCAAGTCCTGAATCCCCTTCAAAGACGTAAGGCGACCGATAAAGAGAAAACGGGTTATTCCGTCCGCAGGCCCCTTCCAGGAAAAATTCGTTTCCGGCATTCCGTTGAGGATAACTGTCGTATTATTGCCGAAAAATGACTCCATGGTTTTTTTCACGGCTGAACTGACACAGATCACCCTGCCGGCCTTCCTGTAGGGACGATAAATCCATGCCGTCTTGTTGCTGAATACGCCGTGAGCAGTGACTACAAAAGGAATTCCGGCCATCCTCGCAGCCCAGTAAGCTATCCATGCCGGCACTCTTGAATGGGCATGAATGACCTCCGCCTTTTCACTTTTCGCGATCCGGGCGACTCTGACCGAAGAATACAGTGCCGTCAGGGGGTTTTTCCGGTGCACCGGCAGATGGACGATTTTAACGCCTTTCAACTGGGCTTCCAGCTTTCCTCCCGCAGAAACGACGGTGACATTATGCCCCAGGGCCGCCAGTTCGTTCGCCAGCCACAGGACATGCCGTTCAACACCGCCCTCGTCCATTTCCGGAAGAATGTGGATAATATTCATGGGGTCAGTTTCACGCCCCGGATCCCCGGAAAGGCTGTACACCGAGCTCGTTTACGATGCTGCGAAATTCGTCCGGGGCATTCTCCCGTTCGAAACGGGGTTCGATTCCCCACCTGAGAAAAGCCCCCGACTCTTCCATTTTCGCATGGTCCCGGTTTTCACAGACGTTCAGGGTTTCCCTTGGAATCAATTCAGGATGTTCTCTCACCACAACCGTCCCACTTCCCTCCGGCAGCGGAGGTTCCGCGGCACGCCACGCATCGCTGCAGCGGATCGGAGAATCCGCGTCCGGTCCCCCGCGGTCGGTTTTTTCCAGGCTGTCAGGAAGAAAGGTGAGGACCTTCGCTCCTGCGACAGCCTTCGATCGGGCGGCGGGAGGGAAAGAACGCCGCGAACCGGTGAGGATGGCGTCAGGGGCAAACTCCCCGGCCTTACGGTCATACCAAACGTTCCCGACCGTGGGGAAAAGGCGCTGATTGACCCTGACGCCATCCTTCCGCAGCCGCGACTGGAGTCCCTTTCCGGCCCATCCGCCCAGGACGGCAGCATCCGTCCCCGACCGGGCAAGAGCCGCAGAGAGATGAAAAACAAAGGATGCCGCCCCATCCGCAATGAGGGCGTCGGAACAAAAAAGAACGTTCATCGGCATCAGCTCTTTTCCTTCAGGTTATCAAATCGAAGGCCGGGAAAGGGAAATTCCGGTTCATGCACCGCTCCGCCGTTCCACAATCCACTCTGCTTTTCAGCCAATAAGCACAAGGCGAAGAGAATTTTGCTTTCAGTACATTCCTTCCGCAATTGGAAATACGTACTATTGCTGTATTATACATTTTTCATTTCATCAGCTTGACCGGGCAAAGATCATTTTTCCCAGTCAGTCAGGGTATCTTCAAGTCCAAGATATCCATGTTTTGACAGGCAATCATACTCATAGAACTTGGCAAATTTCAGGAAACGATGATGTCCGACGCTTACCGCGAAGATAAACCCCCAAAACCCGTAAAGAAAGAAGCGGTCGAGAATAAAAACTTTAAGAACATTGAGAGGCAAGGCTCCGACCATCCTCCATGGAGAATAACTTTTCCGCTCCTCTATCGCTCTCTTGAGCTGCATGTCCGATGCCCGGAGGCGTTTCCGGAAAAGGTTGTTCAGGCCAAAATAGGAGAAATGGTGCACAAAGCCGTGAAGAGTTTTTATTCTGGGGTTTTTGATCTTGAAGACAACGTCATCATGGCCTAACCTACCGCTCATTTCCATGGCGTCACGATTGTAGAGCCGGACCCACCGGTAATGCTTCACCCAGCGAATCGGAGCGCTCCTGCCGGGAAACATGTTTCCAATCCTCACTTTGTAGCCGTGGTATCGAGGCTCCTCCTTTACCCTTTTGATCTCCTCGACAAGTTCATCGGAGAGCACTTCATCCGCGTCAAGGCGCAGCACCCACCGGTTCGAGCAACACTTTTCAGCAAAACTTACCTGGTGACCTATGGATTCCCACGGATGAAAAATAAAAACAGCTCCATATTTTCTTGCCACTGATTCCGTTCCATCAACACTGCCCGAGTCCACGACCACAATCTCATCAGCGACAAGAGCGGCCTTCTCGAGGGCAAGGGACAGCCGTTTCTCTTCATTTAAGGTAACGAAATATACCGACAGGGGAATCATAGAATCACCTTCACTTTCCGGTGTGCTTTCCCAAAAGCATGCTGATGCCACAAATTCGATGATGGGCGGCTTGATTCTCTGAAAATACCCGCAAGGACAGAAGGTAGCTTTGTGTATCCATGTCCCGTTTTTATCATGATTGGGCCTCGGAGGCCCCCAAAGCCCGGCAGGTTTTGCCGTCTCTTCATGTTTCAGTTTCAGAGCATATTCCTTGTGTTGTCTCATTTCCAGCCGCTTTACAGGCAAATCCCAATAAATACCAGAAAACACAGGCAAATTTATAACGGATTGAAAAAATATCTCCCCCAAAACCCAAAAAAAGGATCGAAGGAACAGAAACACATACCGCAATCCAGAACCAGCGGTTTTCGAAGCACATTCTTGAATACAGAAAAGATTTGTATGCCGCAAAAATAAAAATTAATACCACCGCTACCAGCGACGGAATTCCCGCGTAAGTTGCAAGATTAAGATACATATTGTGGGAGTCGTAAATGCGATCAACTTTCATTCCTGTTTGTTTTTCGTTCCACCAACTTTTGTTCACCTGCGCAAATGGCTCGGAAAAAGCTCCCCATCCCCACCCTGAAATCGGGTATTTTTTTATAAGATTCAGAGAACCTTTCCAAATAAACGCTCTATTTGTAGTGAACTTTCCAAAATCATGAAAAGACGTTAGCTGGCTGTATTCTCGCGTCATGTATGTAACAAGTTGTTTTTTTAACGCGGGATTTGTTTTCTCAAGAATCCCCACCATTCCGCCAAACAAGGCAATAAACAGAAAAAGCAGAAGCAAAATTTTCTTCAGGTAGCTTTTTCCGCCCAGAACGCAGAGAAAAAACAGACAAAAAACGCTTGTCGTCCACGCTCCTGAACTGGAACTAATGGCTATTAACACGAAAACTCCGGCAGACAATATCCAAAAAAAACAATTCGTCCCATTGCTAAAAGCCCGGGAGAGCACAAAGGGGAGTATGACTACTCCGTGCAGTCCCAGACTTAAGATATTGCTGTAAATTCCGGCAAAATGATTTTTAGAGAAAAAAAGAAAAAGAGAATAAATAGACGATATAACAGCCGTCAGCAAGAATACACTCCAAAATCTTTTGATCATTTCTTCGGAATAGAGCCTTGCGGCGATCCATAAAGAAAATGCAAATTCCAAAACCAACGAGTACCCTTTTATAAATGAATACAGATCAGGGAGCCTGAAAAAACTCGGGAAAAAACCCCACACGAGTATAAACAAAAGCAGAATTTGCACCTTTCTATCGAGCGAAGACACAGCTTTTTTCTTCCTGATAAATTCCGCCAACAGGCCGATGATCGCTATCAGCCAGCCGAAATACCTGGGGACAGGTCCCCAGAATGCAAAGAAAACGGACCAGAGAAAACCGAATTCGACAAGGGAAATGGATCTCCATCCCCATTTACACAGTGGATTTAAATACATTACCATGCAATCCTCCGAACCAGAAGTCTGCCAGGATAAAGGCGTTTCGGACAACCCGTCAAGAACCACGACCACACAAGACTCTCTGAATAGGAGAGAAATAATCCCGCACTCTTGGCGTACACTATAAGCGGATGCGCCTTCGAGTAAGGATGGGACCCTGCTTTCCTGCCGTACAATCCGCGGTATGTCGCAACCCGGGGAATCTCCGGGAAAAGTGAGGTCCACCAGCCAATCCATGGGGAAACCTTCGAGCGAGCATGAATCGTTTCGATTCTTTGTTTTTTGCGATACGAGCGACCTGTACAGCTAAAACCAAAGCGGAATGAGGATTTAGGTGTGTACCGGCGGATTGACAGTTTGAACATCGTGCACATCAGCTTCAAGTTTTCCTCCTGCAGAAACGGCAACCCCATCCTGCCCCATGGCCGACAGTTCATTCGATAACCAAAGGACATGCCTCTCTGCTCCGCCTTCATGCATTTCCGGCATTACGCGCAAAATTTTCATATATTTTTTTCCGGACAGGTCACTTAGGCCTATCCGGAAAGTACGTCCACGATTCGTTGAAACTCTCCTGCCGCCGTCTTCCTTTCGAAACGGGGCTCGACCTTTTTTCTGACCGATGTTACAGATTTTTCAACATTTTCCTGGTCCCATTTTTCATATATGTTCAATATTTCCTGAACAACTACCTCAGGGTGATCCCTCACCAAAAAAGCTCCGCCGCGTTCGGCGAAATAGAAGTCAAATGCCTTGTCCAATGTATCCGGGGTAATCTCTCCGATCCAGAATGCCGATAAGGCCACCACAGGCCTGTGAGCCAGCACCGCTTCTATGGCCGATGTCGAACCCGCACAGACGAGGGACGCCCAATTGAACCACTTATCGGGATTTGTCTGAGTTCCCAGTACTCTGATAAACGATTCCTTCATCGCGAGGTTTGCTCTCAAGGCGGCAAGCCTGAACTTGACCGTTCTCCATCCCCCGCCGACAAATGCTATTTCGAGGGAAGGAATGTTTTTTTTGAGTCGGGTCGCCTCTTTCAGAATAGACCAGGCCCCTGCTGATTTGTATCCGCTGATCCGGCCGAAACACAGCACCCGGAAAGGGTCCTTTCCCGGAAGGGGGGTTGGCGTGATGAGCCCCTTGAGAGGTCTCTGAAAAAGAAATTTGGGAAACGGCGTCTTTATCCGGTTCAGTTCTTCGAGTAACGGCGGTTCCGCACACAACCACGCGTCACTGAAGCGGATCAGTGAATCAAGATCCCTTCCCTTGCGGTCAGTCTTCTGGAGCCTATCAAGAAAAAACGTCAACACCTTCGCGCCGGTGATTTGTTTCAGTCTTGCAGCCAAGGGAAAGGAACGTCTTGAATCGGTCACTATAACGTCAGGTGAAAATTCTTTTGCTTTCCTATCAAACCAAAAGTTACCGACAGTAGGAGAAAGACACTGAATAACTGTAACGCCTCTTTCGCGGAGTCGGGGCTGGTAGCCTTTTCCTGCCCATCGGCCCAGCACGGCAACATCGTGTCCGGCTTCTTTCAATGCAGTGGAAAGGTGAAATACAAAGGACGTCACACCATCGACTATCATGGAATCAGAGCAAAAAAGAACCTTCACACAGCACATCCCCTTCGGCTGGAATTCGAAAACGCAATTCCTTTTGCCGCTAAACTCCCCATTTCTCCACAATCCACTCCGCAGCACGCTTCGCCTCGTTGAGGACCGGACCATCCGGGTGGAGGGACACGGATGTCCCCGTTGACGTATACAGTTTATCATAGGGGGCTTCTTTCAGAAATCCCCTGGAGGCAAGACCGGAGAAAAGGGCGTCGAACCGGGGTATTCCCCAGAGGCAGCTTCCCGGAAGGAGTCTTTTTCTTACCAGGAAGGCCGTCGCCTCCTGAAGGGCCGTCCCGGCACGGCTCTGCCGTCCGGTCCTGAGGAGGAAAACCTCCCTGCCTGCGGTAACTGCCTCGGAGACCATGGAAACGGAGTCCTCGGTGACGAATATGCGGGGGCAGAGTCCGAGCATGCCGGGAACGGGATTGAAGGGGTCCTTTGACGCGAGAAGGACCATCCTTACCGAGGGATGGCCTTCCGTCAGTCTGAGCAGTTCCTCCTCGGCCTCCGGGCTGGTCCGCCTGGAGGTGGTGATGTAGATGTCGGCGCCCGCTGTTCTGCCAACTTCGAGAATCGGCCCTATAGTCCGGCGCACCCATTCAGGCGAAACCCGGTAGTTTGCGTCATCGCCCCCCACGAGCACACCCCACCGGTTCTCCTGCCCGTCCGTTTCTCCGGGGGGGTATTTCTGGGCAAGCTCCCACCCTTTCAGCTCGAGTTCGTCGGGGAATATGGCGTTCGGCGCCCCGAGGGTGGAAAGAACGTTGTTCCTTTTTTCCGGATGGTCGTGCTCGGGAACAACGGCAAAATCGAAGGGAGCCGTCCCCAGCACCGACGGGGTCATGATGGTGCAGCATTTCTGCCCTGTCGCCCTGGCGAGGGCGAGGGTGAAGGGGGCGGCGCCGCTCCCCGCGGAGAGAAAGAGGGCTGTGTTTCCGCCGCATTTCTTTGCGGTCAGCTCGTGCTTCGCACTGTCAAGCAGGTGCCCCGCGCCGGCTTCTTCAATCCAGCGGGCAGCCCCGGCGCCGTCCATGGAGGGAAGAAACCGGGCCTTCCATTGAAAGAGGCTGATCCGCTCCCACCCTGTGGGACGGGGAACGTCCATTTCAACCACGTCGGCCCCGGTGAAGCGGGAGAGCCACCCGGCGACGCCCCTTCCCTGGAAGAGGTGACCCCGGATGCCATCGCTCAGAAGAAAGACCAGGGAGGGACAGGCCGTCACGGTATCACTCCTTTTCCATCTCCCGGAAGATTGCCCGCACGTTCTCCAGGTCATCGGGCGTGTCCACGCTCTGTCCGCCCTTCACCCGGGCGACCGCCGCCGTCATGGGGCAGCCGGGCTCCAGGATCGGGAGCCGCTCAGGGGATTCCGCCCTTTCGTCCAGGGCCGCTCTGGAGCGTTCACCGAAGGACCCGTAGTATTCATTCAGAAGTTGTTCATTGATGGTCATTTCTTTGTCATCTCCCTGCGGATTTCTTCGAGAGTGACCCTCGCGGCTCCCCCCGCAGCCTGAAAGTAGGCACCGGAGGCGAGGCGCGCCTTTTCCCGTTCATTGCGGTCCAGGCACCGCTCCCAGTGGGCGGCCATTTCCGCCTCTGTCCTGACGAGGGTTGCCGCCCCCAGTTTTTCCAGCTCCCCTGCCGCTTCCACGAAATCCCGCATGTAGGGGCCGTGGGAAAAGGGTATCCCGAAAACGGCGGGTTCCATGATGTTCTGCCCGCCCTTGTCCACCAGGCTGCCGCCGATGAAGGCGCCGTCGGACACACCGTAGAGGTCGAAGAGCACGCCGATCCGGTCGATCACGAGGATGTCCCATGATGCCCCGCCGGGCCGTTCGGCTTCTGACAGAAGGGCGGCTTCCGCCGTCCGTGAGGCCGCCTCCAGCACGTCCCCGCTTCTCTCCGGATGGCGGGGGGCAATGACCAGCCGGGCTTCAGGGATCCGCGCCCGTACGTGCCGGAAGGCGGCGAGGACGATCGATTCCTCTCCCTGGTGTGTGCTTCCCGCCACGAAGACGGGGCCTTGTCCCGCCACAATTTTCCGGATCCGGGTAAGATCCGCCGCCCGTTTCCGGAGCAGCAGGGCATCCACCTTGCAGTCGCCGGTGACCCGGACCTTTTCTCCCGGAACCCCCAGATCCGCCAGGAAATCCCGGTCGGCGGCGGAGCGCACCAGCAGCAGGGAAAAGAGATTGTAGACATGCCTCCAGAAAGAGGGACGCTTCCGGACATTCCGGGCCGTCCTCTCGGAGAAGCGTCCGTTGGCCAGGAAGGCAGGTATGGAGCGGTTCTTCAGCTCCATGAGCATGGCGGGCCAGATTTCCGTCTCCATCACAATATACCCTTTCGGGCGGATCCGGTCGAGGGACCGGCGGACGATCCGAGGGACATCCCAGGGGTAGTAGATGTGTTCTCCGAAAAGCCCGTCAGCAAGGCGGAAGGCCGTTTCCCGCCCCGTGGCGGTAGTGGTGGAGAGGAGGATCTGCTCTCCCGGATTCTCCCGAGCGAGCAGATCGAGAAGAGGCCAGGCGGACTGCACCTCCCCCACCGAAACAGCATGGATCCAGAGAGGCCGTTCAGGAAACCCGCCTGCCTTCTCCCCGGGATAAAGGGCCCGCCGCTCGTTCAGGCCAGGGGCGTATTTCTTCGCCAGCCAGGGGTAGACCACCGGGTAGACCGCCGAGACGAGGGCCCGGTACAGCAGGAGATTCAGGTCAGGCCACCCCCGCCTTGAGAAGATCGTGGAGGTGGAGGATGCCCACGGGTCGCTTCCCCTCCACCACGATGATGGCGGAGATCTCCCGCTGTTCCATGATCCGGACCGCTTCCGCGGCAAGCTTGTCCGGGGCGATCACCAGGGGGTTGGCGATCATGACTCCCGACACCTCTTCGGAGAGGCATTCCACGCCCTTCCGGGCGATGAGCCGCCGGAGGTCGCCGTCGGTGAAGATTCCCGCCAGGTCCCCCCGGTCATCCACGATGATGGTGGCCCCGTATCCCTTGCTGGTCATCTCGAAGAGGGCGTCGCTCACCTTCACGGAAAGCCCCACTATGGGAAGCTTCTCCCCCGTGGCCATCACGTCCCGGGTCCGTGTCAGCAACCGCCGGCCCAGGGCTCCCCCCGGGTGGAAAAGGGCGAAATCCTCCGGGCGAAGGCCCCGGAGTTCCGTCACCATCCCCGCGAGGGCGTCCCCTATGGCGAGTTGGAGGGTGGTGCTGCAGAGGGGGGCCAGGTTCAGGGCGTCCTCGTCCTGTCCCGTGCCGTCAGCAGGGGTGACCTCCGCCGGGATGCCGGCCTCGGAGACCACCGAGGAGTCGAGGACCACGTCGGCGTTCTGGGCCAGGGGCGATTTCAGCCCTCCCGTTATGGCGATGATGGGCGCTCCGAGCCTCCGGAAGTGGGGCAGGATGGAGAGCACCTCCGCCGTGGTCCCGCTGTTGCTCAGGATGAGGGCGGCGTCGTCCCGGCAGACCATCCCCAGGTCGCCGTGGGAACCTTCAGCCGCGTGGAGGAAAAAGGAGGGCGTACCCAGGGAAGCGAGGGTCGCGGCGATTTTCCTGCCGATGATCCCCGACTTGCCCATACCGGCCACCACGAGGCGCCCCCTGCAGGAGTGGATGATCCTGGCGGCCCGGACAAGCTCCATGTCCATCCTGTCCGCCGCCCGCTGGATCTCGGCCGCCTCGGACCGAAGGATTCCCTTTCCGGCCTCAAGGAGCTGTTCATCGGAGAGGCATCGCCCCTCCCGCTCCCAGGGAAGGCAGATCATGTCATCGATCCTCCCCGGCCCACTCCAGGGACGGCATGCCGAGTCTGTCCCTCACCAGGGAGTGGAGCTCGGCAAGCTGCTCCAGGAGGAACTTCATCTTCCTGAGGGGAACGAGATTGGGGCCGTCGCTGAGGGCTTTTTCCGGGCGGGGGTGGGTTTCCAGGAAAAGGGCGTCCACCCCGGCGGCGACGGCGGCCCTGGCAAGGGGAAGGATGAAGCGGCGGTCGCCGCCGCTTGCGCTGCCCGCGGCTCCCGGCATCTGGACGCTGTGGGTGCCGTCGAAGACCACGGGGCAACCGAAGGAGCGCATGACCGGCAGGGACCGCATGTCCACCACCAGCTGGCCGTACCCCATGGTGGTCCCCCGCTCGCAGAGCATCACTGAAGGAGCTCCGCCCTCCCGGCATTTCTCCAGGACATGCTTCATGTCCCAGGGGGCGAGAAACTGGGCCTTCTTCACGTTGAGGGGCCTGCCGGTCCGGGCTGCGGCAAGGAGAAGGTCCGTCTGGCGGCAGAGAAAGGCCGGTATCTGGAGGATGTCCACGGAACGGGCGGCTGAATCGGCCTGCCATGATTCATGAATGTCTGTGAGCACCGGAACGCCGGCCTTCCGGCCGATGCGGGCCAGGTGGATGAGTCCCTCTTCCAGGCCGGGGCCCCGGAATCCTTTCAGGGACGTGCGGTTGGCCTTGTCGAAGGAGGCCTTGAAGATGTAGTTGATTCCCAGGGGCCTGCAGAGGTCCCGCACCGTCTCGGCGATCTCCAGTCCCAGTTCGGGGGTTTCCAGGGCGCAGGGGCCTGCGATCAGGGCGAGGCTCCCCTCCCCTATGACAAAATCCCAGCGTCCCTCGCCGGAAAGGTCTGCCACCCGGACCGGGGTGAAGGCCGCTTTTTGTTCTTTATCGCTCATCTGGAATCATCTCCTAGTGTTAGTACTCATCCTTTGTTTGTTCGACTTTGTTTGTTCGACTTTGTTTGTTCGACTTTGTTTGTTCGACTTTGCTTGTTCGACTTTGCTTGTCATCCCGAGGAGCGGTTTTATGCGACGAGGGATCTGGTTTTTTGATTCAGGGCGGACCAGTATCGAGATCCCTTGAGGCAGGTCAGAATCAAGGGCAGATCCTTCGTCGCTGCGCTCCTCAGGATGACAGAAAAAAAACGCTTCCGGTTGACTAAATCATACGCTGCCCCAGCGCTCCGACAGCGTCGAATACACTTCGCACCGGAGTTCCCATCCCATGGCGGACAGAAAAAAACGCTTCCGGTTGACAAAATCCCAGCGTCCCTCGCCGGAAAGGTCTGCCACCCGGACCGGGGTGAAGGCCGCTTTTTGTTCTTTATCGCTCATCTGGAATCATCTCCTAGTGTTAGTACTCATCCTTTGTTTGTTCGACTTTGCTTGTCATCCCGAGGAGCGGTTTTATGCGACGAGGGATCTGGTTTTTTGATTCAGGGCGGACCAGTATCGAGATCCCTTGAGGCAGGTCAGAATCAAGGGCAGATCCTTCGTCGCTGCGCTCCTCAGGATGACAGAAAAAAAACGCTTCCGGTTGACAAAATCATACGCTGCCCCAGCACTCCGACAGCATCGAATACACTTCGCACCGGAGTTCCCATCCCATGGCGGACAGAAAAAAAACGCTTCCGGTTGACAAAATCATACGCTGCCCCAGCGCTCCGACAGCGTCGAATACACTTCGCACCGGAGTTCCCATCCCATGGCGGACGCGGTGTGTTCCACCACCATGTCGAGGGCGCCGGGACCGCCGAGGCGCTCCCGTCCCTCTCTGGCCATCCGGAGGCGGAGTTCCTCATCGGCGAGTATTTTCTCCGCGCCGCCGGCAAGGTCCCGGGCCGTGGGCGGGACGAGGAGCTCCGATTCTCCGAGCAGTTTTTTCTGCACAAACTTCCCCTTCTCCTCTATGGACACCACGGGTACACCCATACCGGCACAGACCTGGTTCGCCGTGCCGCCCAGGCCGATGAGCAGGTGGGCTCCCTCCGTGACGGCGGGAAGGGGACCGAAGAAGAGGGAGATGGTTGCCTTTCCTTTCCGTATTCCTTTCCGTCCGTCCTCTTCGAAGGAGGTCCAGCCCCGGCAGGATGCCAGCAGTTCCTCCATGTCGAGGGTGGGGGCGATGACCATGAGGTATGAGCAGGAAACGCGTTCGCTCAGCAGCTCCACGGCGTCGAGAAGGAGCCGGACGTCCTGGTAGGCCCTGCTGCGACTGCCGGGCAGGAGGAGAACCCGAAAACCGTCCTTTTCGCCCCATGCCACCTTCTCGATAGTATTATCACAGGTCAGGTCCATTATGGGATTGCCGTCGAACCGGGCAGTGGCGCCGGACCGGAGAAGTTCCTCGGCGGTGTCCCTGTCCCGGGTCCAGGCGATGCGGCTTCTGTGCTTGATGATGAACCGTTCGAGCCGCCAGTGACCGCTGAGGTAAACCGTTTTGGCCGTGGCCACCAGGACGGGGAGCTGCCCCTGGCCCCACAGGGCGTGGAGCAGGAGGTAGACATCCCCCACGCAGACGGGAGTGCGGATGGCCCCCCGGAGCCGCTTCCACGCCCCCATCTGCCTGGCGATGGAGCGGAGAAGGCCCGACCGGAGGTCTCTCCAAAGGTCGGACAGGCGATACTTGATGACCCCGCCGCTGGGAGAATCCTCGGGGACCGAGTCCACTGGAATGCCTTCCCTGAGGTAATGCTCCCCCTTGCCCACGATGGGAAAGGAGGAGACGGCCGCAACGGGAAACCGTTCTCTGAACTTTCTCGCCAGGAGGGCTCCCATGGAGTCTTCGCCGTAGCCGTTGGACGCCACCACGATCCTGGGCCGGAGGGCTCCCGCGAGAGCCTTCCGGAAGCGGGGTTCGTCGTCGAGCTCCGTGGAGATGAGGGGGACGAGGATGTCCCGGGAGGGTCTCCAGTCAGTGGGGAGGTTGTAGATATCCTTCTCGGTGCAGGTCATGGCTTCCGCCCCGCACCCGGCGAAGGCTTTTTCGAGCATCTCCATGTCTTCCCGGCCGTACCGGTGGTGGTCCTTGAACCGGTGTTCCCTGACGATGGTTATTCCCTGCTGCTCCAGGGATCTCCGAAAACTCTCCGGGCTTCCGATGGCGGAAAAGGCAAGGACGGTGCGGGGGGCTTCGCAGCACTCCGCACTCCAGCACCCGTTCCACCGCCTCCAGGTGGGAACCGAGAGCCGGGAATAGAAAATCTTCTCTTCCGGCACGAAGCGCCGGATCTCGTCCGTCAGGGTGCGCAGCTTTTCGACCGGTACCTGGTCCGCCTTGGTGATCACCACCAGGGATGCCCTGGACAGCTCCGCGGGAGGTTCCCGAAGAATGCCGGCGGGGGCCACCCACCCGTTCCCGAAGGGGCAGCAGGCGTCCACCAGGGCGATATCCACGTCCCTGGCCATCCGCCGGTGCTGGAAGGCGTCGTCGGCGACTATGAGCTTCACATTCCTGTCCGAGAGGGCTTCAATGTCACGGAGCCGGTCCTTGGACACCGCCACGGGGACGCCCCGCAGCCGGGAGGCCAGCAGCAACGGTTCGTCCCCCACGAGCCCCCGGAGGGCGGCGATGTCTTCCGCACAGAAGCCGTCGCTTTCCCGGAGGGTGATCGAGGAGAGCACCACCGGATCCTTGGTTGTGCCGCCGTACCCCCTGCTGACAATCCCCACGGGGATACCCGCCTCGAGGAACATGCGGCAGAGCATTTCCACGAAGGGAGTCTTGTTTGTCCCGCCCAGGGTGATGTTCCCCACGCTGACCACAGGAAGGGGAGGTTCCACGGGAGGAACGAGGCCGTGGTCGTAGCCGAAGTTCCGGAGGGATACCACGGCCCTGGCCACAACCCCGAAGGGGTAGGTGATTCCCCAGGGGGAGAGGGCCGTTTCTCCCCGGGCGAAGGAAAGGTAGCTCTTGAGGAGGCTCATTTTCCCGTTCCCCGGTCGAACTGGAGGTTGTGGAGCCTGCTGTACATTCCACCAAAGGCAAGAAGATCCTCGTGCCGCCCCTGCTCTACAATGCGCCCGCCGTCAAGGACCACGATCCGGTCGGCATTCCGTACTGTGGAAAGACGATGGGCGATGACGAGGGAGGTCCGTCCCTTCATGGCCCGGTTCATGGCCTCCTGGACCTGCCGCTCCACCTCGAGGTCCAGGGAGGATGTGGCCTCGTCGAGGATGAGGATCCTCGGGTTGCGCACCACCGCCCGGGCGATGGCGATACGCTGCCTCTGCCCTCCGCTCAGGGTGACGCCCCGCTCCCCAACCTCCGTTTCGAACCCTTCAGGGAGGGATTCGATGAAGGAAAGGATGCCCGCGATGTCCGCGGCTTCCCGTATCTGCTCCGGAGAAAGTTCCGGCAGGCCGTAGGAGATGTTGAAGGCGATGGTCCCCTTCATCAGGAGGGACTCCTGGGGAACGATCCCGATCTGCTTTCTCAGCTCCCGGAGGTTCACCCTCCTGAGGTCCGCGCCGTCCACAAGGACTGTTCCGCTGTCGGGGTCGTAGAACCGGGGGATGAGGTCGGCGAGAGTAGACTTGCCCGAACCAGTGGGTCCCACCAGGGCCACTTTTTCTCCGGGGGCGATTTCAAGGGAAATGTCCCTGAGGACCGGCTGCCCTTCGGTGTAGGAGAAGGTGACGTTCCGGAAGGCAATGCGCCCTTCCAGCACCCCCAGGGGGACCGGGTTCGCCGGGGACTCCACCTCCCCGGGAATGTCCAGAAGGCCGAAGATGCGCTCGGCCGCCGCGAGGCCGAGCTGCATGGAGCCGATCACGGAGGTGAAGGCCCGGATGGGCTGAACCAGGAACGCAAGGTACCCAAGGAAGGCGATGAGCTCTCCGGGGGTCTGGCCGCCCCCGACGACTTGCCTTCCGCCGAGCCAGAGGATGAGGGCCAGGGCGGTGATGAGGGCCAGCTCGATGGTTGCTGCCAGGGCTGCCTGCACCTGGACGCCGTGCATCACCGCCCTGAAGTTCTCCCGGTTGCTCCTGCGGAAGCGGGATAGCTCAAGGTCCTCCGTGGCGAAGGAGCGGACGATCCGCACCGCCGAAAAGGCCTCCTGCACCACCGCGGAGAGCCCCGCGAGCTCGCTCTGGATGGTGTGTCCCACGACCCGGAGCTTCTTCGACGCCCGGTCGAGGATCAGCACGGTGGGGGGCAGTATGGCGAAAGTGATGAGGGTGAGTTTCCAGTTGATGTACAGCAGAAAGCCCACCATGCCGAGGAAGGAGACCGACTGGACGACAAGATTGATCAGCACGGAGGTGACCAGGTTCTGGAGGATGGTCACGTCGTTGGTGATGCGGGACATGATCTCACCGAGGCGGTTCCCGTAGAGATACCGGAGGGACATTCTCTGGATGTGGTCGTAAAGCCGCAGGCGAAGATCCATGACCACGTTCTGCCCCACCCAGTTCATCAGGTACTGGTGGCCGTAGGAGGCGATGCCCTTCCCGGCGAAGAGGGCCACCAGGAGGAAAGGAAGGGTGTTGAGTATGGTCGTATTCCGGGCGATGAGGACATCGTCCACCACGTTTTTGAGCAGCCAGGGAGGGACCACGTTGCAGGCCGACGCGAGGAACATGCACCCTACCGCGAGGAAAAACCGTTTTCGGTAGGGGCGGGCGCAGGCAAGGAGCCGAAGGTAGACCGATTTCTTTCCCCGGCTTTCGCCGCCTTGTTGGGTAGTCTTCAGGCTCATTCCCTGACAGCCATCCTTTCTATTTCGTCGGCGACGGCAGCGGCGGCGCCGGGAGGAGCCGATGCGGCCACTTCCCCGAGGGCGTCCCGGAGCCCGTCCCTCCTGGACCGGTCCCGGAGCCACGAGATCACGAACTCCGCCGCCGTTTCGGGGGAATAGTCCCCGATAAATTCTTCCGCCAGCATTCTTCCCGCGAGTCGGTTCGGCCAGGCCAGAAGTTCCATTTTTTTCCTCCTGCGCCTGAGAACCGTTTCCCGAAGACTCGGCCCGATCCCCGGGAGGGAGGCGAACAGACCGGGAAGCCCCGGAAGGGGAATTTTCCGCAGAGAGGTGAAGGGCACAAGCACGCAGAAGGGAATTCTCCGGTACATGAGTTCCAGAGTATTGGTCCCCGGCTGGGTGACGGCAAACTCCGCTCCCCTGAATGCTTCAGCGCCCCTGGCGGAATAAAAGCCCGCAGAGCGCCACGCCTCCTCCTCTCCTTGGGTGGAAAACGGAGAGAGGACGACGCTGAAACGCCATCCCGGGGCCCGGTTCTTCAGGAAAGGCAGCATTTCCCTGAGAAAGGGGAAGGAAAACTCCCGGATGGCGGCCCGGCTCCCTGGGAAAAACAGGACCGCCGGCGCCGCATCGTCCCCGGAGAAATCCTGCCCGTCGAGGGCGAGCGAATCCCTGACCAGGTCCCCGACTACCTGTACACCTTCTCCCATGAGTTCCGCCATAGGAGGATAGGCTGTGAAGACCCTGTCGAAGGAGGAAAGGCCGTTTTTTCTGCCGTAAGCATAGCACAAAAGAGGGGCCCGTCCAGCCCAGGCGGCGATCCGGCCCCAGGCCGGGTCACCCCCGAGCTGGAGGACGGCCTCGGCGGTGCGCCCCAGAACAAGGGCGTCCCTCAGCGTTCCCGCGAGACCTGAAGGTCCCCGGAGTTCGTCAGGAGCTAGGTTTTCCGCCACTCTTCGCTCCTCGCCGGAGGCAAATTGGCAGGGAAGAAGAAGGAGGGTTACATTCCGGGAACGGCGCTTCAGTTCCGCCGCCACGGGACGGACCCATCCCCAGAGCTCTCCCGGGCCGTTGGCGAGGAGAAGGACGGACTTCATGCGCCCACGCCTTTCCCTGGGATTCCTGCTTGAGCCGAAAATAGGGCTTCAAGGCGCTCCGCCCAGAAATCCACGGCCCCGGGGAGCCCCATGGCGCTTCGGGCCGACGAGAGGCCCGCCCGGACTTGTTCCGCGACCCGCTCGTCCTCCAGGAAGCCCATGAGAGCCGAGAAGGCATTCCTGCCCGTGGCCCTGCCCTGAATGAACTCCGGGTACAGTTCCTCTCCGGCAAGGAGGTTGGGGATGGAAATGCGGGGCGTCTTCACCAGGGCCTTCCAGGCGAGCCAGGAGAGAAAGCCTCCCCTGTAGAGAACGGCCATGAATTTGCCGAGCATCATGGCCTCCACCGCGACGGTGCCGCTCGCCCCCGCCGCGGCAGCGCTCGACGCCAGGAGTTCCCGCCCGGGGCCTTCCCAGGTTTCATGGCCCTTCAGTTCGTCCCGCAGGCGCTTTCTGATATCTTCGGGCATTCCCGGAGCGATGGAGAACACCGGACGGTACCCCCTGTCCTTCAAAAAAGAAGCGCATTCCACCAGGGGCGGCAGGAGTCGGAAAACTTCGGACCGCCTGCTCCCCGGGAGGAGAGCGATCCGCTTCGGGTCGGATTCCTTCGGGAGGGGCCCTGAAAATTCATCCACGAGGGGGTGCCCTATCCATGCCGAATTGACCCCGGCCCGGAGAAGATACTCGTGCTCGAACCGGAACAGGGGAAGGCAGAGGTCCGTGTCCCTGCGGAGGTTCTTCACCCTCCCGGAACGCCAGGCCCACACCGTGGGAGGCACGGCGTAGACGATGGGTCCCCGCCATCCGCTCCTGCGGAGCGAGGCGGCGAGGGGAAGGTGAAAGTCCGGGCTGTCGATGAGGAGCACGGCTCCGGGCCGACGGGAGATCACAAGGTCGACGAGGCTTTTCTTCAGCCGCAGAAGACGGGGAATGGCGGGAAGGACGTCCGCGACGCCCATGAGATGAAGGGCCCTGGAGTCGGAGACAATCTCCGTTCCAGCACCGGCAGCGAGGGGGCCGCCCATGCCGAAGAGGGACCCCGTAAATCCCCTCCTCCGCAAGGCGTCCAGCACGGCGGCGGCGTACCCGTCTCCGGAGACCTCGCCGCAGCTGAAAAAGATGCCCCTCCCGCCCTGCGTCACGGGGTAATGCCCTCCACGGCGATGGAGAGACTCTCCGCGAGGGAGGCGAACCCGGGCCGGTCCAGGATGATGGCCCGTCCCGCCTCCACGGCGAGGCAAGTCAGCCCCGCAGCCGACATGGCCCGGAGGGTTCCCGTCCCCACCGTGGGGAGATCGAACCGGATGTCCTGGTCGGGGCGCATCATCTTTACCACAACGCCCGGCGCTCCTGAAAGCAGTTTCCCCGCCCGGCGGATCATTTCGTCGGTGCCTTCCATGGCTTCCACGGCGACCACGGCGCCCCGGGCCACCACCACAGACTGGCCGAAGGAGAGGGGAAGGGTGACGGAAAGAATCCGCTTTCCGCAGCTCACATCCTCCCGTTCATTGTCAGAGGGTTCCCGGCCCGCGAGAAATCCTTCCGCCGCCAGGCTCTCACCTACAAACCCCGCGTAGGGGAGGACCTGGAGACCGAAGCTCTCGAAGGCCGCCACAATGCGGCCCAGGAGGCTGTGATCGTCGTTTGTGCCGGGCGAGAGCATCCCGAGGAGGGAAGAATCCGCCGTGCCGTCGCCGTACATGATGGTCTTGGGGATGAGCCCCGCCATGCAGACGGACAGTATACCCCTGGTCCTGAGGTCGGCGAGGAGGGCCTGAAGACTCAGCTTCCCTTCACATCCGGGGAGGGAGAGCAGGGAAAGCACCCGGTCCTTCGGAAGGAAGGGGAACCGGTCCTCCGCTCCGCCCGTGAAGGAATAGACTGTGACGTCCATCCCGGCTCCGACCATCTGCCGGGCGGTTTCTTCAGGAAGGACGCCTTCTCCGGCGATGAGGGCGGCGGAGCCTGACATGTTTTTCATAAAAATCAACCCTTTCAGCATGTCAGCCGTTTGCCCGGCGGGCGAAGTATCCTCCCACGAGGAGAAAGACCACGTTGGGAATCCAGGCGGCTATGGCCGGGAAGAGGTATCCCGCCTCGCCCAGGGCACGGCTGAAGGACATGGTGACGTAATAGGCGAAGACGATGAGGACGCTGAGACCGAATCCGATCCCCGGCCCCGCCCTGCTTGAGCGGACGCCGAGGCTGGCGCCGAGCACGGCAAGCACAACGCTTGCCCAGGGAAGGGCAAGGCGGAGATGGAACATCACCTTGAGGGGAGCCAGGTTCCGCCCTTCCTTCGACAGAAGGGCAATCTGGGCCAGAAGTTCCACGGAGCTCATCTCCGAGGGCTTTCTGGAAGCCTTTTCCACCTGGGCCGGGGTCAGGTTCAGCTGGAGCTTCTGCCGCTCGAACCGGAGAAGGGGGTTGACCCTGCCTTCCGGGGTGACTTCGAAGACCTGTCCGTCCCGGAGCCACCATTCTCCGTCGCCCCATATTCCGTTGTCGGCCAGGGAGATGCGGCTGAGGCGTCCCCCCTCGAACTCCTGGATGATCACGTCCTTCATGGTGCCCTCCCTGGCCTTGAGCTGGTCAAGGTAGATCACCCGGCGGAGCACGCCCCCGCTTTCCTCCCGGAGGAAGACCTTTTCCTTGAGCATGGAGGGCTTCTCCCGCATGACCTCGAACTTCATGAGGTTTTCAGCGGCCCTGTTGGAGAAGGGGACCAGGGTTTCGTTGCCCACGAGGGCCACGATCCCCACCAGGATGGAGGCGATGAAGACGGGACGGAGAATGCGGTGGAAGGGGATGCCCGCCGCTTTCAGGGCCACCAGCTCGCTGTTCGTGGACAGGCGGCTGAAGGTGAGCAGGGACGACAGGAGGCTCGCCATGGGAAGGGTCATGGCCACGACCTCGGGGAGACGGTAGACAAAGAGCCGCGTCACCAGCGAAAGGGAGACCCCCTGTTCGATCATGAGGTTCGCCGCCTGGAAGAGCAGGTCGCCCGCCACGAAGACCATGGTGAAGGCCGTGACGCCGAAAAGAAAGGAGCCTGAAAGCTCCTTCAGAATGTACCTGTCGAGAAGCCCGAAGGTTCTGCCTTTTCCCGCCACGTCACTGCCCTCCGTTTCCGGCGAGGATGAGTTCGGCGGCCTCACGGACCGCCCCTCTCCCCGCCGGGGAAAAAGTCACGTAATCCGCGGCGGCCCTGGCCTCGGGCACGCCGTCCGCCGGAACCACAGCCAGACCGGCCGCCCGGAGGCATTCCACGTCGTTCACGTCATCCCCCATAAAGGCCGTCTCGGCAAATGTGATCCCTAATTCCTCCACGATGGCCGACAGGACGGCCATCTTGTCGGCCACGCCGTTGCAGAGCCGGGTGATGCCGAGATCCCGGGCCCGCTGCTCCGTGGCCTCCGAATGCCTTCCGCTGATCAGGGCGATCTCCACACCGGCTTTTCTGAGACGGGCGATCCCCATGCCGTCCCGGATGTCGAACCGCTTGAACTCGGCCCCTTCGCCGTCCATGTAGACGCCGCCGTCGGTGAGAGTTCCGTCCACATCAAGCGCCAGGAGCCTGATCGTCATGGCGGTCCTCTCTCACACTGTGACGCCGGCGCCACAGGGAAACTCCCCGTTTCGACCCTGCGCAGAAATCGATTATCTCACGGGCGGTATCGCTCATGCCTTCCTCCGACGCGGCCAGTTGTTCCAGAGATTTGCGAAAAGGAAGGCCGCTGTGGAACAGTCTGTCGTAGAAGGATTTTACCGCCGCCCTCGCCGGACCGTCATACCCCGCCCGGCGCATCCCCACCTTGTTGAGGCTGAAAATGCCCGCTGGATGTCCGTCCGCCATGAGAAAGGGGGGGATATCCTTCACGATCTTGGACAGGCCGCCGATCATGCACAGCTTCCCCACCCGGACGAACTGGTGGACTCCGGCCATGCCGCCCAGAACCGCCCCGTCGCCCGCTGAGGAGAACCCCGCCATGCCGACCTTGTTGGCCATGGTGACGTTCTTCCCGATGACCACGTTGTGTCCGAGATGGACGCCCTCCATGATGAAGCAGCCGTCGCCTACAGCGGTAACAGTGCCTTCACCGGTGGACCTGTGGATGGTGACGTTTTCCCGGATGATGACATCCCGGCCTATTCTGACCCAGGATTCCTCTCCCTTGAAGCCGTGATCCTGGGGTTCGCCGCCGAGAACGGCGTTCTGGGCGATGCGGCAGTTGTCGCCGATCTCCACGAAGTCGAGGAGGGTGACGAATGAGGAGAGCACCGTGCCGCTCCCGATTTTCACATGGTCCTTGACGATGCAGTACGGGCCGATCGTCACGTCCGGTCCGAGTTCGGCCCCCGGGGAAACGAGAGCCGTGGGATGGATTGAGATCATGCTTTTTCGGTCTCCTCCTTCCCGGCAGGAGCGTCCAGGGTTTCAGCGGCCACGAAGCTGAACTCCGCTTCGGCGGCCACGGCCCCGTCGATGCGGCCCACGGTACGGACCTTGCCCATCTTCCCCCTGCGTTTTATCATCTCCGCGGTGGTGACGAGCTGGTCGCCCGGTTTCACCGGCTTCCTGAACTTTGCCTTCTCCACCCCGGTGAGGAAAGTGATGAGGTTTTCGCTTCCGGGCAGGGTGGATATCATCATGGCCGCCACCTGTCCCATGGCCTCAAGGACGAGGACACCGGGCATGACCGGCTCGGAGGGGAAATGCCCCTGGAAGAAGGGCTCGTTAATGGTGACGTTTTTGATGCCCACGGCGTGCTGCTCGTCAATTTCAAGCACCCTGTCCACGAGAAGAAAAGGGTACCTGTGGGGAAGACACTTCATGATTTTCTGGATGTCAAACATGGTTCGTCTCCTTTTTTGGGAAATGTCTGGAACAGGACAGAAACAACAGGTTCTCTGCGAGGCGGCAGTGCAGGGCGTGACCGGCCCGCAGGGCGACCACCCGGGCCCGGAGAGGGCAGCCGAGAAGGTAGAGATCGCCCAGGAGGTCGAGAATCTTGTGGCGGACGAATTCATCGGGGAACCGAAGCCCTCCGGCGGCGGAAACGGATGTTTCTCCCACCACCACGGCGTTTTCCGGGCTTCCCCCTTTCGCCAGCCCCCGGTCGAGAAGGGACTGTACTTCCGATGCGAGGGCGAAGGTGCGGGAAGGGGCAAGAAAGGCACCGAAGCTTCCCGGAGAAAGTCGGAAGTCTGCCGCCTGGGTCCCTATGGGAGTGCCTTCGTAGGTAATGACGTAAGAAAGGGACAGCTCGCCGGAAGGGAAGGCGAACACCAGGGCGTTGCGGGCCGAATCTTCGACGGCGATGGGGGTGGAAAGGGCAAAAGGTTCCGGCTGTTCTTCCCCTTCCGCTACCGGCCGTGATCCTGCCAGGAGGGCCTCCGCGAAGGCGGCGGAACAGCCGTCCAGGGCGGGAACCTCCGGTCCTTCCGCCGAAATGCGGACAGACCAGATGCCGAGGCCGTAGAGGGCGGCAAAAAGATGCTCCGGGGTCTTGACGGACTGGCCGCCGGGAAGGAAGACTTCCGTCCCCCGCCCTGTACCGGAGAAAGTGCAACCGGCGAGAGGGAAAGCTTCCCCCCCCCGGCCCACCGTCACCCCTTCCCCGGAACGGCCGGGCGACAAGGTCGCGCGGCAGTCTTCTCCCGTGTGGAGTCCCTTTCCGGAAAAAACAATCTCCCTGGTGAGCAGACGGTACTCCATTACTGCCCGTCTCCGTTCCGTTTTTTTCCCGGGCGGCATTCCTCCTGAGAAAACACCGCCTGCTCGAGCTTCCGGACCCGGAGGAGCAACTCCGGCAGACGCTGCTGGGCCGCCTGGACCCGGAAGTTCTCCCAGTGGTCCCTGGCAGGGAACCCGGACACCACCTTTCCGGGAGGCACATCCTTGACGGCACCGGCGTTTGCGGCCACGGTAGCCCCCCTGCCGATCCGCGTATGGTCATTCACACCGCTTCTGGCCGCCATGATGACGTTGTCCTCGAGGACGGCGCTTCCGGCGATGCCCGTCATGGCCACCATAATGCAGTTTTTTCCGATAACCACATTGTGGGCGATATGGGCATGGTCATCCACTTTGGTGAAACTGCCCACGATCGTGTCGTCCAGGGTTCCCCGGTCCACGGTGGTGCAGGCTCCGATCTCCACCTCGTCGCCGAGAACCACGCCGCCGAGTTGGGGAATTTTGACGGGGCCGTTCCCCTCCTCCGCTGGGACAATACCGAAACCGTCGCACCCCAGGACCGCACCCCCGTGGATGAGGCAATTCTTTCCGGTACGGACTTTTTCGAGGAGGACCGCTCCGGGTTCGACCACCGTTCCCGAACCGAGGACACATTCCTCGCCCACGAAGACATTGGCCCTGAGCCGGACTCCTTCCCCGATCACGGCGCCGTCTTCCACCACGCAGAGAGGCCCGATCCATGCGTCGGGAGAGACGGTGGCCAGATGAGAAACCACCGCAGACGGATGGATTCCCCCGCCCTTTCTGACGGGCGCGAAAAGGGAAAGTAGGGCCGGAAAGGCTGCCCGAGGGTCGTTCACCGAAATTCCGGACAGTCCGGGCCGGGAGGCAAAGGCATCAGGGGAAGCAACGAGGTGAACCCCGGCCTTGATTTTTTCCAGGTCCCGGACATCCCACACAGCGCAGATATCCCCGGCGAGAGCTCCGCTCGGCGAGGCCGGCCGGTTTACTTCAGCAGCGGGGTCGCCGACGACCGTTCCTCTGAGTATCCGGGCAATTTCACCCAGTTGTTTTCTTTCACTGTTCATATTCTCTCTCTCCGTTTTGCGCCGGCAGCGTTCAGAGGTCGCTCAGCGCCCTGATGCTGATCTTGTCATCGTCGCGGCCGTCGTAGTAAATTTCCAGTGAAATCCTCCGGTTCAACCGGTACCCCGCCCCAGCGTGGTGATCCCCGTCCTCGCTGACCCGCCACCAGAGGTAGGGGGCCCGCACACCCCCTTCAATCCAGAGGCGGTACCAGGTGACGTTGCCTGGATATGCCTGTTCGACCCCGGCAAGGACATTTTTCCAGGGACTCCAGCGAATCCCCCAGCGGCTTTCGAGGGTAAAATCATTGGCGGTCAGAATCCATTCGCCGTACAACTCCATGTCCCATCCCGATACGGGAAGAAATTTTCTTCCCGCGTGGAGGCCGATTTCCGGGTATTTCGTATCGGATCCGGCATAGGCGGCCACCCATGCGCGGACGGAATACTTGGGGCTGTCCACAAAGGCGTCGGCCGTCGCAATCTGGGCGGGCTTGAAGGACACGTCCACAACGGACCGGGTGTTCCCCACGATATTCGTCTGCCGGAGCGATTCGGCGGCCATCTCTTCTACCTTTTCACTGTGGGCGGAGACCCATTCGATGGGCAGCCCCACCACCGGCGAAAGGGTCCGCAGGATGTTTTCGTTCAGGTCGGACCGGAGCATCACCGGAAGGGTGTCTGACGAGACCCTGGGAACCACCGCCAGGACAAAGGGGGGCCGGGGAATAAACGATACCCTGAGGATGGGCCCCTCCTGTTCGAGCCTCACGAGCAGCGAGGCGCTCCAGCCGGGGAGGCGGGGGGAACAGAGCGTATCGATGAGCTCTTTGAGGGGGGTGTCCGCCCAGGAAAGGGCATCCACAGGAAGATCACCCAAGTGGGTTCTGATCTTTTCTCCGAGTCCGGAAACATCCTCCCGGAACCACCCCCCTACGGGTGAAGCGAGCTGGGGCTGGAAGATCTCCACCCGCCAGGATGCTGTTCTTTCCACGGGCCTGAGCCGCAAGACGGCATCTTCTCCGCGGTAAAAGGAATCCACCACCGAATACCCGGCGAAAACCCTCTCCGCCACCAGTGAAAGCAGGCGAAGGCCGTCACTTGCCGAGGAAGAACCGTCCTGCCGGATTTCCGCCCAGACTGTGGCGGCACTCCGCTCCATCCTTTTCCTGAGCCAGAGGGGCGCTCCTTCAATGACGACAGCCGCTCCGCCCGGATCCGGGAAAAGGAGGGCTGCGGCGAGGACCAGCACCGCCACAGCCCGCAATATCATTATCCTGCCTCCCAATGATTCCCCCGCCGGGGACACCGTGCTCCGTCCCCCGCTCCACTAGAACATATCCCCGAAGCCGAAATGGGTTTGGGATTCATAGTCCCCAGTGGCGTAGTCGACTCGAACGTTGCCCAAAGGAGTCTTGACCCGAACGCCGAATCCCCATGAACTGTGCAGATCGGAGAGGCTGAAGCTCCCGCTCTCGGCGGAAGATCCGTAGGGTCTGTTTTCCTCGTCGGTCCAGGCATTTCCCGTATCATAAAATACCACCACACCGAAAGCTTTATCGACCGGTATGCGCAATTCAGCATTGCCAAGGAACATCTCGGTTCCTTCAAAAGTGCCGCTGTCGTACCCTCGGATTGTATTGGAGCCCCCCAGGGAATACAGAGAAGACGTGGGCATGAGTCCGGATGAGAAGCCTATCCGCATCCTTGCCGCAAAAATAGCCGGGTTGTCTTCTGAACCGAACTGGGTGTCAATAAGGTCCCCCAACCCCTTGAAGGGGGTATAATACCTGGCCTGCAGCCAGTACTTCGTATAGCCATAATCTCCCCCGAGGGCCTCCAGGGCATGCTCGACGTTGAGATCGATAATGTCGCCCTTGGGGTAACTAAGGTATGGATCGGAATTGTTTCTTGTAAGCGTCCCGGTGAGGGAAAAAACCCTGCCCTTTAAAAGGTTCTTTTCGTAGTCCTTGTATTCCGGAAGAACCGGTTGAACATTCGTGAAATCAGCGTCCCGCCAGTCAAACGTCAGATACCAGCTGAACCGGTCGTCCCTCCTGAATTTTTTTCCCGCGCCGAAATAGATCCCCTGGACATCATCATTGTATTCCAGTCGTTTTACGTTATCGTAATAGTAATACTTGTCTTCCCATTTCCGTTTGTAAATCCCGACCTTCCAGCCATAGGTATCAGCATCCATATAAGGTTCCGTGTAGGATATCCAGTACTGTTCATTGTCTCCGAGCTCAAAACCCGTTTCAGCTATATGCCCCAGTCCCCGCCAGTTGGTATCGGTGTAGGTTATGCCTCCGGACCAGCCGCTGGAAGTACCGTGGCCCATCGAAATTCCAATGCTTCCTGTCTTCTGCTCCACGACGGTGACAATGATATCCGTTTCATGTTCCGGATCATCTCCCGGTTCGAAACCCACATTGACATCCTCGAAAAACCCCTTGTTTTGGAGTTTATTCAAAGAATGGCGCAGTATGGTCGCGTTGAACGGATCGCCCTTCTTCAGCTTGATCTCCCGGGCAATGACCTTGGTCTTCGTCTTTTTGTTCCCCTGGATTATGATGTTGCCTACTTTCGGCTCCACAATCTTCACGTCGATAAGGCCGCCTTCCACAACAACGTCGGCGATCTTGACCATGACGTAGCCGTCCTTGTGGTATTTTTCCTGGATCCGGTCAAGGTCGTTCCGGAAGAAGACTCTGTTGAACACCGTGCCGGGCATGGTGAAGACGACCTTCATGAGCTCCTCGTCCTTATAGATGTTGTTGCCGGAAAAGGTGATCTGTTCGACCACCGGGTTCTCCTTCACGATATAGGTTACACCGACTCCTCCGGCTATGTTCTGAAGGTTGATGTCCACGAAAGAGAAAAAACCGAGATTGTAAATGGCCTCCACGTCCGACTGAAGCTGCTCTCTGCTGAGGGGTTCCCCGACCCGGGTAGCCACGACCCCGAGAATATGCTCCGCCACCACGTGGTTGTTTCCCTCCACGGCGAGGGAAGAAACAAGGGGTTCGGCGGCAAAGCCGGCTGCATTCGGCAACATGAGCACCGCAAAGAGGAACACCAGGACCCGCCACGGTTTTTTAAGATCTACATTCACACACGATCTCTCCTTCCGGAAATTGAGAAAAATCTTCGTTACGGGGCATCGAAACGAATCGCGGACTCTCTTTCCCGAAGCGCCTTTTGCCCTATCTGCACCAGATTTATTATTGTATCAAATTCCCTGCCGGAAGAGGAGTCAATCTGCAGGTTTCCATTTTTCCTTCCCTGGCGGACGGACAGATTCCTCCTGTTGTCAGCCGGTCGTACAGCAGGCGAAGCCACTGACTCACGGGCCGGAGGTTCTTCCCCCTGTTCCGTGGAAAGACGGGCCATATTAGCGTCGCTCAGGCTCCGCCGAAGGGCGGACAGAAGAGCTTTTTCATCGGTGGAGACCCACTCGAGAGAGGGGCCTGACGCAACGGACACCGTTTCCCGGGCTGTCTGGACCGAGAGGGGGCCGGCAACCGAGAGGACAAGAAAGAGGCCCAGCGCGGCTGCAAGGCTGATCCGCCCAACTTTCCGGATCACGGGAGATGCCTGGGAACTTCCCTCCGCCCTGGCCCAAAGCTCGCTCCTGGCTTCGTCAAGTTCGGCCTTGGCGCATTCCATGTCAAGAAGAGCGCTCTGCCATGACTTTGCAGAACAAGCCTTGGAACATCTGTCGAGCCACCGGACTATTCGGGCGATCTTTTTTTCCATGTTGCAGTCCCTCCGGGAGATAAGAGTCTGTGCCGCATTATCTTTATCCCGTTTCAGGCCCTGTTTGTGGTGTCTCCCTCCGGGCTGAGCCGCTTGCGCAGCTTCGCCACCCCGTTCCGCTTGAGCCGATAGACATGGCTGATGTCGATGCCCCGCTTCCTGGCGACATCCTTCGCGTCCCGGCCTTCCACGAGGAGCGCCTGCACCACGTCTTCCTCCCTGGCGGGAAGACGGTGCATTTCCTCTGAAACGGCGATGAGGGTTTCGAAGGAATCCGGGGCGAAGGAATCCTCAGGCATGAGATAGTCGTCGTCCACAGGAATGGGGGCCTTGAGCTCGCTCCTCTGGAGAAAATTCACCATCTGTCCCTTGATCCGGTAGAAGGCGTAGGTGGTGAACCGGAGATGGCGCTCGGGCTCGAACTTGTCCACAGCGCGGATCAGCGCCACCATTCCCTCCTGGATGAGATCCTGGTAGGAGGACGGCCGAACGCGGAATTTCCGGGCCAGCCAGAAGACAAGGGGTCTGTAGGCTATGATGATCTCGTCCCTGGCATCCTCGTCGCCCAAGGCGGAGAGCCTTCGCCACAATTCTTCTTCCCTTTCGGGGGAAAGGCTTCTTTCATTGCCGGACTGACCCCGGGACTCCCTTCGTCCCGGAAGGACACGACTTTCTACCTCCTGTTTTCCAGGGAAGACATGGAGTTCCCCGGTATTCACATCCTGCTCCCGGTCGGGCATGGCCCTGCGCCTCCTTTGTTTCGCAACACGGTCAATTGTATCAGCAACAGGAAGAGAAGTCTAAACGGGAAGAAGCGGTATTTCCGTCCCCTCCCCGGACATCCTCGTGTGCAGGTCGTCGTTCAGAAAGGCGAGGGAAGCACCTCTCTTTCCCACGTCGATGCCCGTGAGCGAGCAGTTGGCGATTTTCATTCTCCAGACCGTCCGAAGAGGGAGGTCCAGCAGAAGGACCAGCATGGCCCGGAGGATTCCTCCGTGGCTCACGACCACTATCCTTTCCCCATCAGTTGACAGGATTTCGTCCAGAGCCGACCTCACCCGGAATTCCACGGAAGCAAAGGATTCGCCTCCTGGAGGGGGATTTTCGAAGGGAGAGTCCATCCACCGGCGGAAGGACTCGGGGTCGGCGGACTCTATCTCGTGGATCGAACGGCCTTCCCAGGTTCCGAAGCCACTCTCGGCCAGGTTCTCCCGGAGAAGGGGAGAAACTCCGGGATTGCGGGACACGAGAACTTCCGCCGTCTCCCGGGCCCTCGACAGGGTACTCGAAAATACGGCGGCAGGTTCCCAGCCCGCCAGTCTTGCCGCCAGCAGCTCTGCCTGGCATTTTCCTTCGTCATCGAGGGGGACGTCGCTTTTTCCCTGGAAACGGGAGAACCCGTTCCATTCCGTCTTTCCATGGCGCACGAGGAGAATTCTTTTTCTGGGCACAATAGCCTCCGCAGAGCGAATTTTTTATGCGACGATGATAACATGAAAAGGGGCTTATCGGAGACGTTCTTTCCGGAATCGGCCGGAGGAGGCGCCGGTGATTCGGGGGGTATTTACCGGGGAAACGGGAAGCTATGAGGAATCCGGGACATACAGAAAGAGGGCCCCCGCACATCTCGGGAACCCTTGCTATTACTGGAGCCGGCGGGCAGACTTGAACTGCCGACCTGCGCATTACGAGTGCGCTGCTCTGCCAACTGAGCTACACCGGCGCGTAACAAAAATGGCGGTCCCAACGGGATTCGAACCCGTGTCACAGCCTTGAAAGGGCTGTGTCCTAGGCCACTGGACGATGGGACCGTAAAACTGGTGAGCCGTGTGGGAGTCGAACCCACGACACCCGGATTAAAAGTCCGGTGCTCTGCCAGCTGAGCTAACGGCTCGACTCTTTCCGGCGTGCGCAAGTGATTATTTTACACAAAAATCAGAGGGCGTCAAGCCGGAAAACCGATTGTTCTAAAAAATAGTCTTCTTTTCTTATCAAGTTTGTCTTTCTGGGCAGAGCGAAAAATCCGGGGGCGGGCGCCCCCTAAATCAACCCCAAGATTTTCCCCTCGCTGTCATTCTGAGGGCGAAGCCCGAAGAATCTCGGTCTTGAGGGACGAAGAAATCAAGCCCGAGGTCCTTCCGGCAAAAAGTACGCCGTCAGGACGACAAAAAAAACGTCGCGGAGGCTTTTGTTTGTCATCCTGAGGCCGGCCTTCTTGGCCGAAGGGTCTGCCCCTTGTTGTCATTCTGAGGGCGAAGCCCGAAGAATCTCGGTCTTGAGGGACGAAGAAATCAAACCCGAGGTCCTTCCGGCAAAAAGTACGCCGTCAGGACGACAAAAAAAACGTCGCGGAGGCTTTTGTTTGTCATTCTGAGGGCGGCCTTCTTGGCCGAAGGATCTGGCCCTTGTTGTCATTCTGAGGGCGAAGCCCGAAGAATCTCGGTCTTGAGGGACGAAGAAATCAAGCCCGAGGTCCTCCCCCTTCGGGGATGCTTCGCGATCGGGCGTGACGCCGCCCTCAGGATGACAGGCAAGGACAAGCCCGAGGTCCTTCCGGCAAAAAGTACGCCGTCAGGACGACAAAAAAAACGTCGCCGGGGGCTTTTGTTTGTCATCCTGAGGCCGGCCTTCTTGGCCGAAGGGTCTGCCCCTTGTTGTCATTCTGAGGGCGAAGCCCGAAGAATCTCGGTCTTGAGGGACGAAGAAATCAAACCGGAGATCCTCCCCCTTCGGGGATGCTGCGCGATCGGGCGTGAAGCCCCCCTCAGAACGGCAGGCAAGAGCGAGATCCTTCGGGCGTGAAGCC
>NZ_JAESIH010000069.1 GCF_016756745.1 Aminivibrio sp. | reverse complement strand
ATGCACCGGAACAGGCCGAGGGTGTAGGGGTGCCTGGCATTGCCGAAGATCTGCTCCAGAGAGCCCGCCTCCACAATGCGACCGGCGTACATGACCGCCACGTGATCGCAGACCTCCCCCACCACGCCGAGATCGTGGGTAATCATGACCATGGCGGTGGAGAACTCCTCCTTGAGGCTCCGCATAAGATCCAGCACCTGGGCCTGGATGGTCACGTCCAGGGCTGTGGTGGGCTCGTCTGCGATGATGAGCCCCGGGTTGCAGGCCAGCGCCATGGCGATGACCACCCGCTGGCGCATGCCGCCGCTGAATTCATGGGGATATTCCCTGTACCGCCGGCCCGGGATCTGCACTTTTTCAAGCATCTCCATGGCCTTTTTCTCCGCCTCCGCCTTCGATAGGTTCTGGTGGGCCGCCATGACTTCCGAAATCTGGACTCCCACCGTCACCACCGGGTTCAGGGAGGTCATTGGATCCTGAAAAATCATGGAGATGCGGTTGCCCCGGATCTTCTTCATCTCCTTCTCCGAAAGGGAGAGGAGGTTCTTCCCGCCGAAACTGACGCGGCCGCCGGTGATAATGCCGGGAGGGGACGGGACAAGGCCCATGATCGACAGGGCGGTGGTGGTTTTCCCCGCGCCGCTCTCCCCCACGAGGCCGAGGGTCCTGCCCGCTTCGAGGGAGAATTCCACGCCGTTCACGGCGGCAACCGTTCCTTCGTAGGTTTTGTAAATGACGTTCAGATCTGCTATTTCCAGCAAGGGATCATTCATGAAAAAACCTCCCGGCGGACTACTGGCGGAGCTTGGGATCAAGAGAATCCCGAAGCCCGTCGCCGAAAATGTTCAGGGCGAGCACCACCACGGAGATGGCCAGCCCCGGGAAAAAGGTGAGGTAGGGAGCGTTCCGGAGGAACTGCCGTCCCGAGCTGAGCATGGAGCCCCACTCCGCCGTGGGGGGCTGGATGCCGAGGCCCAGGAAGGAGAGGGCCGCCGCCGAAAGGATGGCCTGGGCCACTCCCAGGGTGCTTTGGACGATGATGGGGGCCATGCAGTTGGGGATGATGTTCTCCAGGATGATCCTGGTGTCGCTCGCTCCCACAGCCCGGGCCGCCTCGACGTACTCCTGCCCCCGGACGGTGAGGGCCGACGCCCTTACCACCCTGGCGTACCGGGGAAGCTGGCTGATCCCCACGGCGATCATGAGGTTCAGTAGGCTCGTTCCCAGGGCACCGACGATGGCGATGGCCAGGATGATCTGGGGTATGGCCAGAAGCACGTCCATGCACCGCATGATGAAGTTGTCGAGCCGGCCGCCGTAGTAGCCCCCGATGGCCCCGAGGATGCCGCCGAATACGGCGCCGATGCCCACAGCCACGAAGCCGACATAAAGAGAGATTCTGCTGCCGTAGATGATCCGGCTCAGCATGTCCCGGCCGAAGTTGTCCGTCCCCAGGGGATGTTCCGAAGACGGTCCCTGGAGGCGTATTTTGATGTTCGTCTGGTTCGGGTCGTAGGGCGCCAGGACTGGGGCGAGGACCGCCACCACCACAAGCAGGATGACCACCGACATTCCAACGACGGCTGCCTTGTTGCGCCGAAGGCGCCGCCAGACTTCCCACCAGGGGCTCCGACGCTTTTCCCTTTCCTTCGTCCGGCCGGATGAGGGAGCGAACAGGGTTCCGTTTTCATTGTTCATGACGTTATCCCCCTCTCCCTTATTTCGCCGCCCGGTACTGGGCCTTGATCCTCGGGTCCAGCACAGCGTAGAGCAAGTCAACCAGAAGATTCACGATCCCCACGCACAGGGCGAAGAACAGCACGCCCCCCTGGACCACGGGGTAGTCCTGGGCGCGGATGGCATCCACGATAAGCCGTCCGAGGCCCGGAATGGAAAAGATTGTCTCGGTGATGACCACGCCGCCGAGCTGGTGGCCGAAATAAATCCCCGCAATGGTCACCACGGGGATGAGCACGTTGCCGAGGATATGCCTGGTGAGCACCAGCCGGTCGGAGATGCCCTTGGCCCGGGCGGTGCGGACGTAATCCTGCCGGATAACCTCGAGCATGCTCGACCGAGTCATCCGCGCGATCACCGCCATGGTCTGGATTCCGAGGACGATGGTGGGCATGATGAGGTTTTTCCAGGAGTCGAAGCCCGACGACGGCAGAATGGGGATATAGATGGAAAGCAGCAGCATGAGCATCAGGCCGACCCAGAAGTTGGGTATGGAAAAGCCCACCAGGGCAAAGAAGCTGCATAAGGCGTCCACCCAGGTGTTTTGTTTCAATGCCGCCAGGATTCCCAGCGGCAGGCCGATGACGATGGCGAAGATCATGCCGAGCACCGCGAGAGTCAGGGTGACGGGGAACCGCTCAAGTATCTCGTCCACCACCGGGGCGTTGCTTTTGATGGACCGTCCGAGGTCACCTTTGAGGGCGTTTTTGAGAAAAATGCCGTACTGGACGTATAAAGGCTTGGTAAGTCCGAGCTGCTCCCTCAGGTTGGAAATTTCCTCCTGGGTAGCGCTGGGGCCGAGCATGACCTCGGCGGGGTCTCCCGGCGCCAGGTGGACGATGGAGAAGATCACCACCGAAACGCCCAGCAGCACCGGGATGAGGAACATGAGCCTCTTGAGAAAATAACGAAGCATGGATCCTATCCTCCGAAAAATGAAGTCCGACGGGCCCGTTGTAAGGCAGCCCGCCGGCGTTCTGTCGATTGGGGTTACTCGGCGAGGGTGACGGAATACAGGGGGCTGATCATGTTCGGGTACAGCTTGAACCCCTTGACCTTGCTCGTGGACGCACCCAGCAGTTCCTGACTGATCAAGAAGACCAAGGGGCATTCTTCGACGATAAGCTCCTGGGCCTCGGCGTAAACCTTCTTCCTGGCCTCCTGATCGAGGGTGGCCGTGCCTTTCTCGAGAAGGGCGTCGAGGGCTTCGTTCTTGTAGCGGAACCGGTTGGAGGAACCGATGTTGGCCGAGTGATAAACGGGCGTCAGTCCGCCGTCGGCGTCTCCCGTACCCGTCCAGCCCAGCATGAAGGCCCCGCCGATGCCCTTGGCGGAGGTGGAGAGCAGGGCGCTCCACTCCATGAGCTCAATCCGGGCCCGGATGCCCACTTCGGCAAGGTAGGCCTGGATCAGTTCCGCGGCGTTGCGCCGCTCGGTCCTGTTGTCGGAGTAGATGGTCATGTCAAAACCGTCGGCGTACCCGGCCTGCTTCAGGAGTTCACGGGCTTTTTCGGGGTTGTAGGGATAGGCCGCTTTTCTTGCGGGGTCGAATCCCCAGATTACCGGGGAGAGCGGGCCGCGGGACGGCGTGGCGAAACCGAAGTATACGGCGTCCACAATGCCCTGCTTGTCCACGGCGTAGTTCATGGCCTGGCGCACGAGCTTTTCTCCCAGGGGCTTCACTTCGGTGTTCAGCCCCATGTAGAGAGTGGACATGGCAGGAACCTTGTAGGTGAGATACTTGTCGTTCTTCTCGATGTTGGCGAACTCCTGGTAGGGGAAGTTGCCGGGGATGAGGTCGATGCCGCCGGACTCAAGCTCCACCAAGCGGGTAGCATCCTCGGGGATGCCCCGGTACACCACCGTATCGATGGCGGCGGGTCCTCGGAAATAGTCGGCGTTCTTCACCAAGACCACCTTGTCGCCCCGGGACCAGCTCTCAAACTTGAAGGGGCCGGTGCCGACGGCGGCCTTGCTGCCGTAGTCCGCTCCCGCAGCCTCCACAGCCTTCTCGTTCAGGATGGAAGTTTCGTACCGCGTCAGGCTCATGAGCATGGGGGCGAAGGGGTGCTTCGTCACAATCTTCACCGTGTAGTCATCCAACACTTCCACTGAGGCCACTTCCTTCAGGTGGGTGGCGCCGGGAGAGGCGGTCTTGGGGTCCTTGATCCGCTCGATGGAATATTTCACGGCGGCAGCGGTGAAGGGCTCGCCGTTGTGGAACTTCACGCCCTTGCGGAGGTGGAAGATCCACGTGAGGTCATCGGGGTTTTCCCACTTTTCGGCGAGATCGGGAACGATCTCCATGTCCTCGTTCACCTGCACCAAGTTGCTGTAAATCTGCCGGATGACGTTCGCCGAGTATATGTCGCTCACCTTATGAGGGTCGAGGCTCGACACGTCGGCCACCTGGGCGAGCCGCAGTTCCACCGCCACGGCGGGCAGGCAGAACGTCAGGGCAAGAAGGAGGGCGAGTGCCGCTGTTCTGAACTTGTTCATTTCCTTTCCACTTCCTTTCTTTTCTCCGCTTGATTTGTCTATCGTCGCCGACCGGACACTTCCAGTCGGGAAACTTCGCACCTACGCCGGGAAGAGCAGCCTGAGCGCCGTGGGGGACGCGGACGTGATCACTTCGCAGCCGCCGGGCAGGACGATCACGTCGTCCTCGATCCTGACGCCTCCAAGGCCCTCGACATAGATGCCGGGTTCGATGGTCACCACGGCCCCGGCGGGAAGCTTCTCTTCGTTCAGCCGGTTCACCACGGGCAGCTCATGAAGTTCCAAGCCGATGCCGTGCCCCGTGGAGTGGGTGAAATGGTCTCCCCAGCCCTTCGAGGCGATGTAATCCCTGGCTGCCCTGTCCACGTCCCGCCCCGTCGTTGAGGACGATACCGCCGCCACGGCCCGTTTCCGGGCCTCCTCTACGATATGGTAGATCTCCACCAGTTTCGGGTCCGGTTCACCGAGGCCCACGGTGCGGGTTATGTCGGAGACATAGCCGTCGAGAAGGGCGCCGAAGTCCATGGTGATGAAGTCGCCCCGTTCGAGCACCCTGCCGGAAAACACCCCGTGCGGCCTGGCCCCCCGGGGACCCGAAGCCGTCACGAAATGTCCCTTGGCCATCTGCTGGGCTCCCCGTTTGCGTATTTCGTGCACCAGGTCGGCGGCGATCTCCGCCTCGGTGCGCCCCGGACGAACGGCCGGAAGAAACGCCTCGAAGGCTTCGGCGGCTATCCGGGCGGAACGACGCAATACGGCCAGCTCATCCTCGTCCTTCACCGCCCTGATCCTCCGGACCAGCCCGGACGTCCCCACCACGGAAGAGGCGATCTTGCCAAGGGCACGGCCCCGCTCCAGGGTCAGCCTGTCGTCCTCCACGGCGAGAATTTTGACATCGAGCTCCCGGAGGGCCTGCCCCACGGCCGGCCAGGGATCCCGGTCCTCCATCCTCACAAGGGGAAAGAAGGACTCCTCCTCCGCCTGGAGGAAGTACCGGGAGTCGGTGACGAGCCTGCCGCCGTTCCGGCCGAGCACAAGCACGGCAAAGGAGCCGGTAAATCCCGAAAAGTACTGTATGCCCGGCCGATTGTCCAGTTCGCTGCTGAAGACCATCAGCCCATCAGCGCCGATTTTATCCAGCTCCTCATGCAGGCGGGCAAGACGACCGGAAAAACGGCGGTCTGTGTTGTCGGTCATTCTATCACCTCTTATCCTGCCACAACCCAAACACAATGCATTATACTAAATCGACAGTAGATTTGGGAAGCTTTTTTTACGGCAATTCCTGGTTTTTTTCCAGCTTTTCCGGAATTCCCGCTGCCGCCTTTTCCGCCGCCCGCCGGAGCCGAAGGACTTCCTCTATTTTTTCCCCCCGTGCATGGCGGTAAAGGCGCAGCCCGGTTCCTCTCCGCACTTCCGGCACTTCAGATCATAGGCGGAGTTGAGGGTACCGCACCGGGGACAGGAATAGTGTTTCCTTTTTTCAGCCATCCACTCCCTGTATCCCACCTCACGGATTCTCTCAAGGTCCTCCCAGAGTTCGGCCCGGTGAGGCCGTTCCGCCTGGAAGGCTTTCAGGGTGTCGCAGGGATATTCCGCGCAATCGCCGCAAAAGTCTATCCCCCGTTCAGCGGCGCACGGGGACATTTCGCATGTCCTGCAGTACGGTCCCCTCTTCTCCGAACGGCATCCGTAGCAGCGCATCTCCTCCTCCGGGAGCTGAAAAAGCTTTGCCAGCGCCGTCAGCCGTGCAGGATCTTCCGTCGTGGCGATGAAAAGAGAGCACGCCTCGCAATAGAGTCCGCAGACGGCCGCAAGTTTCTTGTCCGATTCTTCGGAACTCATCCCGTCCTTCATGGTTCGCCTCCTTTTGCACCTGTAAAACACTTATTTGCGTTTTTCTTCCCCGCCGCGGTTCTTCCGGCTTCCTGAGAAACAGTCTTTCAAAAACGCTTTACGGAGTCCTCACCACCGCTTTCCCGATCACCGGAAGAAGGTCGTGGATGGTCTCCGCTTTTTCCGGAAATGCCTCGAGGGCCTCGAAACTCAGGGCCCACACGTCCATGGGTATGGCCGGGCGGATGAGATCCTGCCCGAAGGGTGCCAGCAGGGAGACGCACCTCTCCGCCGACTCCTCCGTTTCGAAGAGGAAGATCAGCCAGTTGATGCCGTCCTGGTCATGGCTGTCCAGGTCCATGTACCCAGGCAGGACCATCCGGCGGAGAACCTCCAGGGCAAGCTGGAATCTCCCGACGGTTCCCAGGAACCACTCAAGATTGACCGTTTCAGGAGATGGCGAATCCATACAGAAAAAGCGGTCGGCATTCAGCAGCCCCCACCGGTCCCCGGGCAGAGGGGCGAAGGACGTATAGGCCTGGAAGTCGTAGCGGCTGAGGTAGAGCAGATCCGCTTCGAAGACGGCAGGCGCCTCTCCCTGGGTTTCAAACCACCGGGCAGCTGCGTCAGCCGGCGGGGGAGCCATTTTTCTGGCGGCCAGTCCCGTGACGGGCCAGTCGCTCCTCATCCGTTCCACCGCCGGGGAGGACGGCCATTTCCATTCAATCCCACCGTCAAGGGAGAACAACAGGGCATTCTCAAGGTCCGGCACGGGAAAACGGGCTCCCGGCACGTACTCTTTCACCCCCCACCGCTGGATATGCTTCTTGTCGAGCAGCAGCCGCAGCCGTGTCCGGAAAAGATGCTCCCCGGGGTCCAGGTCGGGGATCCCCGGTTCAACAGGCAGGAAACTTGCGGCGGCCTCCTTCCGGAACGCCGTCCTCCCCGCCTCGGTCAGGACGCAGGCTTCTCCCTTCCTCTCGGCGAGGCCGTCCCGGACCATTTCCGGCAGAAGCGCCGGGTCCTCTTCGGCCAGTTGCACAAGCTTCTCCGTCCAGCAGGGGTTTTCGTCGTCAAACAGCAGCAGAAGGCTTCCGTATTCCATGCTCCCTTCCTCCTCTCATAGAGCGGGCAGCACCCGCCTGAAACGACCGGTTCCTGAAAACGACGCCTTCGGGCAGGCAAAGCTCCGGGGACGCCGTCTATCGGGATAATCGCAAATATCCATTCACTCGTGGGCGCCCTCCTGAAGGATAGCCCCAAATGACGGTTTCTTCCAGGGGTCAGTCCGCTGGGGAACAGCGAAACCGACACGGATGTCGGTTTCACAAGCAGGCAGCCGGCGAACGCAGGGAGCCGCGGTGATCGCCTGAGCTGTTGTCAGGGACGACAATCTGCCCCCCGGCCCAAGCGTTTCCCGGTGACGCTCCCCGCTGGGGTGCGGATTTGGCTCTTTCCGGGGCCTGGACAAATAGAAGAAGTTCCCTGTGTTCGCCCGGAATAAAACTCATATTGTTCGGGAAAAGTCTGTTTCTCTATTTCCGTCCTTACTTCAAGCAAGCCGGGATACGTCGTCTTCGGATGATTCACCAGACTTTCCCTACGGTTATGTAACACTTTTGTTCCATTCAGGGAAGAGAAGTGGCGAAAGAAGAGGGCAACGAGTAAGATAGAAAAAATTCATCCATGGACATCTATGGGGCTATACTATAATGATACGTAACGGGGAGGTTTTTTTCATGGTTCCCACCTCACTTCTTCCTGTGGGCGGGGAGGTCGGCGACGATATGAGCGGCAAGAGAGACAACGAAAAACCAGAACCCATAACCAGTCTTGACGATCCTCGGCTTTATTTCAACCGGGAGATAAACTGGATCGACTTTAACTCGAAGGTCCTCGAAGAAGCCATGACGCCTTCCACGCCTTTGCTTGAACAGCTCAAGTTTTTGGTCATCTTCTTCAATAACCTTGACGAGTTCTTTATGGTTCGTGTCTCTGGCCTGATGGAACAGTATCGGAACGGCATCTTCGCTCCTTCGTCCGACGGTATTCCGGCGTCCAAGCAGCTCGCCATAATACGTAAAAGAGTGCTTCCACTGCTGGCGGAGGCCCAAGAATATTGGAGTAAATCCCTGGAGCCCCGTCTCAAGGACGCCGGCATGCGTTTCGTGGAATATAAAGACCTCAGCGAAAAGCACCGGAATTTTCTGGAAGGTTACTTCAAGAATGAAATCTACCCGGTCTTGACGCCTCAGGCCATTGATCCCGGACGTCCTTTCCCAGTGATTTCAAATCTTAGTCTGAATTTTCTCGTCCAGCTCGCCGATCCGCAGAAGGGAACCAGATTCGCCCGTCTGAAAATACCCAAGAACGTTTCCCGTTTCATCTTCCTGCCGAGAAACAAGAAGGCCAAGACTTACGAAAGCCTGGGCTTCACCTCCAACATCCACCACTCGGACATTCTCTTTCTGGAAGACCTGGTAGAACATTATCTTGACCTTCTTTTTCCCGGTCTTCACGTGACGGCGTCCGCGCTCTTCCGTATCACCCGGAACACAGACGTGGAAATTGAGGAGGACGAATCATCCGACCTCATCGAAGCAGTGAAGGATCTGGTGGACCGCCGGAATTTCGGCGAGGTGGTACGTCTTGAAGTATCATCGGGGGTTCCCCGCGAGATCTTTGCCTTTCTGGTGCGTCATTTCCACCTGGCACCATTTCAGATCTACAAACGAAAGGGCCCCATGGCTTTCTCCGGCCTTTGGGACCTTTGCGCTGTCGATCGCCCCGACCTCAAGGACGAACCACTGCTGCCCCGTATTCCTCCCCCCTTCACCGAGGGAGCGAATTTGTATTCCGTCCTTCGAAGGCGGGACGTGGTGCTCTACCACCCCTACGACAGTTTCTCCCCCGTGCTCGACTTCGTCCGCAGGGCCGCGGTTGATCCCAAGGTAGTGGCCATCAAGCAGACCCTCTACCGGGTGGGAACCGAGTCGCCCGTAGTGGAAGCCCTCATCAACGCCCGGAAGAACGGCAAACAGGTGACTGCGGTGGTGGAGTTGAAGGCCCGGTTCGACGAAGAGAGAAACATCAACTGGGCGGAGGCCCTGGAGGACGTAGGGGTCCATGTAGTATACGGTCTCGTGGGGTTCAAGATTCACGCCAAGCTGTGCCTGGTGGTACGCCGCGAAGCGGAGGGCATCGCTCGGTACGTCCACATCGGTACGGGGAATTACAACCCCATCACTGCCAAAGTGTACACCGATCTTTCCTTTTTCACCGCCGACAAAGCCATTTGCGCCGACGTGACGGACTTGTTCAACGCCATGACGGGTTATTCTCTCAAGGAAAACTACCAGCAGCTTCTCGTTTCACCCTACACCTCTCGTTCGGGCATAATCTCCCGTATCGAGCGGGAGATTTGCCGCCACGAAGCTTTCGGTGACGGATACATCGCCTTCAAGATGAACCAGCTCGTGGACAATCAGTGCATTCAGGCTCTCTACCGAGCCTCCATGGCAGGGGTCAAGGTGAGGCTCCAAGTGCGGGGCATCTGCTGCCTCCGGCCGGGAGTCCCCGGAGTGAGCGACAACATTGAAGTAACATCCATCGTAGGGCGTTTTCTTGAACACGTTCGCATTTTTTACTTCAACAACGGAGGGGACGATGAAATGTTCATCGGCAGCGCCGACCTCATGCCCCGTAATCTGGACCGGAGAGTGGAAGTACTCGTTCCCATTCACGACAAGGCGCTGAGGGACAGCATCCGGGACAACATTCTGGAGATTCACCTGCGAGACAATCAAAAAGCTCGGCGGCTTGACCCGGATGGAGTCTACCGACGGATTGAGCCCCTTGCTGGAGAATCCCTTGTGGATTCCCAGAAAATCATGATGGCCCGGACATGGGGCTGGAACCCGCCCGAAAGAAGCGAGGAAAAATGACCTTTTCCGAAAAAACCTTTTGTTCCTTCGCTGTAGAGACATTGGCGTCTCTGCTGGAGAAAATTCTCGCCCAATTTGACGGCCTCGCCGACGCCGAGGACATTGAATATCTCCACCACACCAGAGTTGGAACAAGAAGACTCCGAGCAGCTCTTTCCCTTTTCGGCTCCTGCTTTTCAGACAACGACAGGAAAAAGTGGAGCCGCGCCATCGGACGACTCACCCGACTCCTTGGGGAAGCCAGGGACCTGGACGTCCAGATGGAGGTCGTAGCGGCGGAAAAAGACAGCGCCGTTCAACGGGAGAAAGCAGGACTGGCACGTCTGCACCTTCGGCTCTCTCAGCAGAGAGAGAAAATGCAGCCGAAAATCCGCAATCTTATCCGCTCGGGGAAAACACGAAGCACCCTGAAAGACATGTCAGAAGGGCTGCGGGCCGCCGCCGAGCGGGAAATTCTCGAAGAGGGGGGAAAAGGAGCTTTCGCCGCACCTCCCGCTGAAGTGCGAAGGCGCGTGGCCGAAGTTCTCAGCTACGATCCCTTCATCCGGAATCCGGCGGCGGTAAAAGAGCTTCACAACCTCCGAAAGGCGGGAAAGAAACTGCGATACGCCATGGAAATTCTCGCACCTCTCTACGAAGGCCGTCTTGACCCTTTCATCGGAAAAATGAAAGGGCTTCAGGACCTGCTGGGGGAGATTCATGACTGCGATGTGTGGCTCAACATCCTGCCTCTCTTTTTGGAGGAAGAAAAGAGGCGAACTCTGGAATATTACGGCCACGCCAGGACCTTTCCCCCTCTCGTTTCAGGAATTCTCGCCTTTCGAGACAGGAGGAAAGAGTTGAGAGAAAAACAATACATCCATTTTCTCGAAGAATGGGACACTCTCAAGACCAGAGGCTTCTGGACAAACCTCAGGACAGTAGGGGATGCCCTCTTTCCATTCGAAGAAGAAAGGACGGATAATTCATGAAAATTATTCTTCTCGGAGATGTACATGGCAATCTTCCCGCACTTCAGGCGGTCCTTGGAGATGCCAGGAAGCGCGGAGGTGAATTGGTTCTCAATACGGGAGACTACGTGGGGCAGGGCCCCTTTCCTGAAGAAACAGTGCTCCTTCTCGCCGCTGTGGAGGCGGCCTCCGTCGCGGGAAATTTCGATCGGAACGTCCTCAAGGCCGACGGGAAAAAGAAGGGGGAGAAGGCGGCCCTCCACCTTTGGAACAAAAACGCCCTGTCGAAGACCTCCCGGAAATACCTCAAAAACCTTCCCCGGACGAAAAAACTCTTCCTCGCGGGGAAAACGATTTTTCTTGCTCACGGCAGTCCCGAGGATATCGAAGAAAATATCACGGAAGACACCCCGGAGGAGAGATTTCTCCAGCTTGCTGAAAAAGCCGATGCAGATATTGTTGTCACAGGGCACACCCACTTTCCCCTGGCGAAAAAAGTGAAGAACACCTGGTTTCTCAATCCCGGCACAGTGGGGCACCCCCTTGGAAACGACCTCAGGGCCTGCTACGCCCTTCTCCAGATGCGGCCAGGATATTTCCGGTTAGATCATTATCTCGTGGAATACGACATGTCCAAAACGGCGGACGCTGCCTTGTCCAGAGGCATGCCGGGAGATTTCGTTTCCTCTTCCTTTCTTGCCGCCGGACCCAACGAGGGAGAGCTTCCTCTTGAGGAAGAAGCGGAAGACATCCTCGACCGAATGGTACCGGTCCATGCAGACCACAGCCGCCATGTGACCTCCATCGCCCTGGCCCTCTTCGAGCGACTGAAGGACCTTCACGGCCTGGACGAGGACGGACGGTTCCACCTGAAGATCGCCTCTACCCTCCACGACATCGGATGGCTCAAGGGACGCAAAGAGCACCACAAGGCCGCCATGGAGTTCATCCTCGGTTTAAAAAACATTATCCGGGACGACCGGGAGCGGATCATCATCGCTTCTATAGCCCGCTATCATAGGAAAGCCGATCCGGACGACAGCCACCCCTTTTTCGAACAGCTCGCCCCCGAGGACAAAGAAGAGGTACGCCGCCTCGCCGCACTCCTGCGAGTTGCCGACGGCCTGGACTGGACTCATGAAAGGATAATCATCGGGGTGGAATGCTTCGTGGAAGACGAACGAGTGCTCATTTCCTGCACCGCTGCCGGAGACGCGGATGCGGAGCGCCTGCGCGCTCTCGAAAAAGGCGCTCTTTTCGAAAAAGTCTTCGGAAAAAGGCTCGAGATTCAATGGGTCCGCAGCTGAACGCCTCCGGTCACGTGGTCGGCCTCATCGACCTTGGCACAAACTCGGTCCGCCTTTTCGTGGTACGGATCAATACAAACAAGTCCTATACAATTCTGAACCAGAACAAGATCATGGTCCGTTTGGGGGAGGGGGAGTTTCTGAAACAACGTCTCACTCGGGAGGCCATGGAGCGTACTATCTTGGTGCTCAGCCGTTTCGCCGAAATGGCCAGAAATCTGGGTGCGGAGGAGATTTACGCAGTAGCCACCTCCGCCACAAGGGACGCGGAAAATCGGGATGTTTTCCTCGATCGAGTCAAGAAGGAAGCAAACATCGATCTAAAGATCATCTCTGGACTCGAAGAAGCTCGCCTGATCTACCTCGGCGTGGCGGGAGGCATGAACATGGAGGGCAAGACAGGACTCTTCGTGGACATCGGCGGCGGAAGCACCGAACTCATCGTGGGCAACCAAGTCGAACACTTTCACCTTGACTCCCTGAAGCTTGGATGTGTACGGCTTTCCTCTATGTTTTTTCTTCCTGAAGAAGTCGGTCCCGTCTCGCCCGACCGATACGCCTTGGTACAGCAATACGTCCGCAACGCCTCTCTGAGGAGCGTCCAGCGGATTCGAGATTTTCCCGTACAGCTCGTGGTGGGAAGCTCCGGCACGCTGGAAACTCTCGGCGAAATGACCGCACGCCAGCGAAGCAAAAAAAACAGACCGAGCGGAGAAGACGAACGTTCGGAACGGACAATGACCTTCCGCCAGCTCGATTCTCTCGTCAAACTTCTCTGCTCTCTCCCTCTGGAAGAACGGAAGAAAGTCCCCGGTATGGCCCCGGAGCGGGCGGACATAATCATTGCCGGGGCCGCAATCATCCATACGCTCATGGAGGACCTGAATCTGGAAAAAATCTCCATAAGCTCACGCAGCCTCCGGCACGGTCTTCTTCAGGACTACCTCATGCGGGGAACATGGGGCTATCTGGACCCTTCATCATTTTCCGTGCGGGAGCAGAGCATACTGCAGCTCGGACGAACCTGCGGCTTTAACGAAGAGCACTCCCGACATATGGGAGCCCTCTGCCTGAACCTCTTCGACAGCGCAAAAAATGCCGGACTGCACGCCATGGGGGAAGATGCCAGGGAACTGCTCTACTATGGCGCCCTGCTCCACGATATTGGTCTTTTTCTCTCATTCAGCAACCACCACGCCCACAGCCACTACCTTATCAGCCACGCAGAATTGCTGGGTTTCCACGACAAGGAAATAGCCATAATAGCTGCCCTGGCCTACTTCCACAGGAAACGGCCTCCGAAGAAGAAAGATCCCCCGTTCTCCGCCTTGGACACGGAGTCTCGGAGAATGGTGTTTCCTCTCAGCATGCTTCTCCGTATGGGAGAAAGTCTTGATCGAGGGCACCGCCAAGCGGTGAAGAGGGCAACCTTCGTCCGGGAAAAGAAAACTCTGTTGCTGCAACTCGAAACCAAAGAGGACCCCCATCTGGAAATCTGGGCACTGGAGGAACATCAGAAGTATTTTCTCAAGACTTTCGGAGAACGATTCGGAATTCAGGTGACCTCCCTCAGCTCATAAGGTATAACTATTATTAATCCATGAAGAGAGCAAGGGAGACTGCAAATGAAATTCCGTCCCGAGGCAAGACCGTTTCTCCCCGCATCGGGGGTGCTGGGTTTTGTCGTCTTTATGGAACCTCTGAACAAGAACTGATCCGGCGTCCGACAAGGCAAAGAGCACGAAGGCGAAGTTCGTGTTCTTCACCAGGCTCCTGTACCTGGTCGAAAAGCCGACTATCCTTTTCGCGATGAGGAAGAGACGCTCCCCGCGGCTCCCTGGGTTCGCCGGCTGCCTGCCTGTGAAACCGACATCAGTGTCGGTTCCTCTCCCCTCAGGCGACCTCTCCCCCAGGGAATATCCCCGCAAGGAGCGCGGAGCGAGATCTCTTCGCCCCCGGGGAGGGCAAATCCTCATGCCCGGCGACAACTCCCTCTGCCTGAAAAAATTTGCTGATTTAGGGCTTCGCGGGTTTCTTGTATTTTTCGAAGGCGGAGGCGTTCGCGAGCGTTTTCCGGCGGTTCATCGGTCCTCATCTCCTCATAGGGCCTGGAGTTGGAAACAACTGCCGCAGTACTGTTTTACAAGGTCGAAAGGCAATGTGCCCGAGACTTTTTCAGAGGTTCCCTGAAACGAAAGAGCGGGCACGTCGGGAGTCATCGTCTTCACTTTCCCGTGCCTTTTCCGCCGGAGCGCTGAGTTAGGGCGTTTTGGATTCCGTCCACCACGGTCTTCAGAATTTTTGTCCTCGCCAATTTCTTCGAATTGGTGCCCACCACGGTCCACGGGGCATAGGGAGTACTGGTACGCACAAGCATTTCACCGGCGGCATTCTGATAATCATTCCACTTACTCCGGTTGCGCCAGTCTTCGTCGGTGAGTTTCCAGGCTCGGAGAGGATCGTCCCGGCGGCTTTCGAACCGGCGAAGCTGTTCTTCCGGGTCGATCTGCAGCCAAAATTTTAACAAAACTGTTCCAAAGGCGGTGAGGTGTCGTTCCATCTCGTTGATCTCTCGATACGCCCTGTACCACTCGGCGTGGGTGCAGAACCCCTCCACGCGCTCCACCAATACCCGCCCGTACCAGCTCCGGTCAAAGACGGCAAGATGCCCGTCCTTCGGGAAATCCTTCCAGAAACGCCATAGATAGTGGTGGCTTCGCTCCAAGTCATTGGGGGCTCCCACAGGGTACACAGTATAGTTCATAGGGTAAAGAGTCTCTGTGACGCGACGAATGGCCCCGCCTTTTCCGGCCGCGTCCACTCCCTCGAAAGCGAGAATCACCGGAAGCCTCTCTCGGAACATGCGGAGTTCCATAGATTTCAATTCTTTCTGGAGATTTTTCATGGTGCGGTCATATTCCTTGTCCGCCATATCACCCTCCGGCTCAAGAGCCGACAGAGCAGCGCTCGTTCCGTACTCCACGCCGCCTAGGACCCCTCCAGTGGCAGGCCATTCATCTCCGGAGAGCCGCTGACGCAAAACCCGCTCCACCGTGGAAATAATCTTCCACGCAGCAAATTCAAAATCCGTAGCCGCCACGATGGTCCAAGGGGCATATTCCGTTCCGGTGAAGGAAAGCATTTCTTCGGCGCAAAAGAGAAAGTCGTCGTACTGTTTATTTTCTCGCCAATCATTGTCGGTCACCAACCAAGCCAGATCGGGATTCGCCGCTCGTTTCTCAAGGCGCTTTTTCTGTTCTTTTTTATCGATATGGCAAAAGAATTTCAACACCACGGTACCGTTGTCAGCGAGCTGACGCTCGAAAGCGCAAATATCCCGAAAGACGGAGGAGTAATCCTGCTTCTCTTCTTTCCGCTCCACTCTGCGGCGGAGTACTTCGAGGTACCAGCTTCCCGAGAGTATGGTCATTCTTCCCGCAGGGGGAGTGACCTCCCAGAAAGGAATGAGAAAGGGATATTCCTCGTCTTCCCGGCTCTTCGGGGCCAGAAAGAAATACCCTCTGGGATCGAGCATCTGCAGAAGGCGGTTGATAAGCGTTCCTTTTTCGGAACCCTGCCATCCTTCCACCACAAGAAGGACGGGAACGTTCTTCTCCTTGGCCGTTCTCTGGAGCTCTCCGAGAAGAGGCGCAATCTTCTCCGCCTTGACGTCGTATTCCTTTTTCTTCATTTTTACGGAAAGATCCACTGCTTCCAGCATGTCCTTTCCTCCCTTCCACGGCGTTTCACCGCAACGCAAGTGTACCCTACTTCCAGACCACAAAAAAGAGCTCGAGATGATGTAAAACAAGTATATAATGTATCAAAGTAGAGAGAAGACTCCCACCGTTCAGGTCAAGCGCTTCCAGCGTGTCCGCCTTTCGGCTTTGGTCTTTGTTGCAAAATAGAAAGGGAAAAAGGGGGGTGTGGACGTTTTTCAAGGTCCTGCAAAAGTTGATTGGGAAACAACGGCGCCATTGCACTGGAGATAGTGACGGATACCCGTTACGTAATCAAGCAGTTTTATTACCGTGGTCTGCCCTGACATGGGATACCACCCACGGGGGGCCGTGACTTGAATTTCGCGTGTTTTCGGCTTGAAGGGAATTGAAAAAAGCAGAATCTCCCCTCGCTGTGCTCAAGATGCTCCTTGATCGCTCCGCTCAGAATGACAACCTGGGTTCGGGGGACACCCCTCTGTCATCCTGAGGACACGCCTCACCGCCCGAAGGATCTCGGGGTTTAAGGCATCTCCGTCGCCTCTGCCACCGCCCGCCAGGCTTCGGTCTTCTGTTGCAGGCTCATACCCGCGTGGGCCGGGCTGGTGGAGGGCAGGCGGACAAGCCTGAGGTCCGACTCAGCCAGGGACGACACCACCCAGCGCTTCCATGCCTCTTCGGCCTTCGCCCCGTTGAAGAACACCGTCCGGATAAGGGCATGCCTCCGGAAAAAACCGGGCAGGTCGTTGGGCACCGCCGTTGACCCGAGGATGGACGAATCCAGGCTCCCGGGCCGCACGCAGGACGCCAGCACGTCCCACAGGGCGACGCGCCTCTCCGCCAGGGCGGCAAGACGCTCGCCGTAGGGCAGGTCCCGCCGGATGTCCAGGACGGCCTCCATGATGGGCCAGAAGGCGTTCCGCGGGTGGGCGTAATACTGCCCGGCCTTCAGGGATGCCTCCCCCGGCATGCTCCCCAGTATGAGAACCACCGCATCGGGCCGGGAGGAAGGTGGGAAGCCGCGGACGGGATTCACCGCAGCCTCCCCGGTATCGTGTTATTGATCATTCAAATGCCTCCGGAATATGCGAAGATTTTGCCCGCGAGCGGGTTTCAGCTCCTCCGCAGCACTTTCCCCGCCGTCGTTCCCGTGAAAACACCGTTTTTCACCGCAAGCTTCCCGGCGACGAAGACGTGAGAAATTCCTTCCGGCTCCCCGAAGGGATCCTCGAAGGCGGCGCCGTCCCTCACCGTGTCCGGATTGAAGAGCACCAGGACGGCGTCCATGCCGGTCCTCACCAGCCCTTTCCTCCATGGCGTCCCGCTCCCGTCCACTATCCGCGCGTTCCGTATCATAATCACAGGGTCAAAATCCGCCACGGCAGAACCTCCGCTCTATTTTCTACAGGCCTCAGGCCATCAGCTGTTCCAGGATGTCCGCATCCGCCGGGCAGAACTCGTAGTGGGGGATGTCCCCGGGGGTGATCCAGCGGATGTCGCTGTGCTCGATCTTCCGGGGCGTCCCTTCGGCAATGGACGCGTTGAAAACGGTCAGGTGGATCGTAATGTCCGGGTACTCGTGGACCACGTCCATGAACACATCCCCCACCGAGAGGGTCACCGCAAGCTCCTCGCGGCATTCCCGTACCAGGGCGTCCTCAGGCGTTTCGCCCGGCTCCACCTTCCCGCCGACAAACTCCCACAGCAGGGGACGGGCCTTGTCCGCCGGGCGCCGGCAGATCAGGAATTTGCCCCCGTTCCGGATAAGGGCTGCCACCACTTCGATCATAAAGACCATTCCTTTCGGGAGACCAAAATCGTATTGAAGGAAATCGGGGTTGGGCTTCTTTCTCTTATGACAAAAATTCAGAAGCACCGGGCCCCTCCTTCATTTCGCCGCCGGTGTGATCGCGATGAACTACATTCTACCCCACCGAAATGAAAACCGCTTCCCCTAAATCCGCAGGCAGCGGGGAGTGTCACCGGGGAACGCTTGGGCGGGGGGTGCAGATTGTCGTCCTTGACAACTGCCCAAGCGATCAACACGGCTCCCTGCGTTCGCCGGTTGCCTGCTTGTGAAACCGACATCCGTGTCGGTTTCTCGGCCCGGGCGCTGTCCCCCAGGGGATAATCTCTTCGCCCCTGGCGGGGCGAATTCACCTTATGCCCGGCGACATTCCCTCTGCCTGAAAAACCTGCGGGGGCGTCACCGGGGACCGCTCCGCAGGATCACGGTCGAGAACCCTGAAACAGGAGAGAATATCGTTCTTCTCACCAATCTCACCAATCTCACCAATCACCTCCGGTTCGCGGCGAGCACCATAGGCGAGATCTACAGGGACCGGGGGGAGATCGAGCTCTTCTTCAAGACGCTGAAGCAGAACATGCCTGTCCCGATGCTTTCTCGGGGAAGGTCAAAACCTTCATAGGTGAGAGCAAGGACGCCCTTCGCATCCGAATTTGGACAGCCCTGATCCCCTAGGGGACCTTCTCTTGCCCGCTCCCTTCGGGCACGAACAATTCACCTTGTATCTCTATTGGAGCCCGGCGTCTTCCATCAGTTTGCAGATCATGTCCCTCATCGCGGTTCCTCCTTCGGTGTCAGTTTTTCCCCAAGAGATCCATCATCCGCTCCACGGCGCTCTTTGAGAGACTGAAGAGGTTTTCATCCCCCTTGACCCCTGCTAGCTCCCTGTTCATGGCCATTCCCCTGGCCCCGCACGAGAGGAGGAGGTTCAGCAGGAGGCCGGGGCTGTAGAGGGTGTTCGGGTAAAAGGCGGCGTGGACGATCATCCCGTCACTGTAGGTGTAGCTGCCGAAGCCGTACCCCGCCGGGTCGGAGCCGAGGAGCGGCATGTTGAGGGAGAGGGCTTTCCGGATCCAGCGCTCTTCCTCGCCCTTCTTTCCCGATACGGGGAAGAAATGGGTGATCAGCAGGCCGTTGCCGTAGAAGGGGTGAGGTTCGTCCGCCGACATCCTGCAGAGAGAGGAAAGGTGCCGAAGGGGAACTCTGCCGACAGCCCGGGACCTCCGGCGGTGGCCATAAGAACCGGGGGTATGTTCCCGAGCAGGTCGGCCGCGTGCTGGAATTCGGGGGCGGTCCACCGGGACGGCTCCCGTCCCTGGGCGGAGATGAACGCGGGAAGCAGGTCCGAGATTTTGTCCCACCCTTCCCGGATGCCGTTTTCGGGATGGCCGCTGACGGCGTTCTCCAGACCGAAGTCCCCGAATTTGTCCCCCAGCCTCTGCGCCTCGTGGATCTGCATGGCCGCCGCGATGCTGAGGAGGATGTTCATCCACGGGCTGATCTCCTCGTAGACAAGGGCCCAGGAGCAGAGGTCCAGGGTTCCCCGGCGGGGGTCATAGACCGGCCCCGCCAGGGACGCGAAGGTCATGAGGGTCATGTTGATGGCCTTCAGGGCGTCGCCGTCGAGGCTGCGGGCTTTGAACATATCCGTCCGGACGGATATGTAATAGCCCCTCTCGCCGGAAGGCCCGTCGGCCTCGCCCACCACCTCCACCGTCTGGGCCCGGTCGGTGGGCCACCACCGGAACCCGTTGTCCG